>QQUB01000518.1 GCA_008501835.1 Bacteroidota bacterium | reverse complement strand
CCCATCATCAATACCACCCAGGAGTGCAATTCATAAATCAGTAAAGGGAGTTTATCACCGGCGCCATTACCTGCTAATCCTACTACATGCTCTGATCCGATGTTTGAGGCGAAAATGGAGGCACCCACTACGAACCATCCTACATTCCTTCCCGCCAAAAAATAATCCGTTGTGTTTTTATTTTTTTGAAGAATAACCCACCAGGCTATACCCAGCAGGATCAGAAAATACAGACCGATCACTATCCAGTCTAAAGTGTCAAGGCTCTTCATCAGTTAGTTGTTTTTAGTATATAAGGGATCATTATTGCCCGTAATAGGCATCTTTCCCGTGTTTACGTTGAAAATGTTTGTTGATCAATGTATCCTTCAACCTTTCGGCTTCAGGATTTACCTGTAAAGTGAGGTATGCCATACGGGCACATTCTTCCAGAACAGCGCTATTGTAAACAGCTTTGGCAGCAGTTTTTCCCCAGGTAAACGGTGCATGGCTCCCTACCAGAATCATTTCCACTGCTTCGTAAGAAAGATTTCTTTCCTTCAGACAATCTATTATCTGATAACCCGTCATGTGCTCGTAATTGCCCTCAATATACGAATCTTTCATTGGTGGAGCACATGGGATATCTACTGTTAAATGGTCAGCGTGAGTAGTCCCAAAAATAGGAACATCTCTGATAGCCTGTGCCCATGAAGTCCCATAGGTAGAATGTGTATGCACTATACCCCCAACCTTATCCCATTCTTTATATAAAACAGCATGTGTCTTAGTATCGGAAGAAGGGCGTAATTCACCTTCGATGACGTTGGCATCGAAGTCCAGGATTACCATGCTGTCGGGGGTGAGTTTCTCGTAGGCAACGCCACTGGGTTTGATGGCAAAAGCCCCCAGGTCACGATCAACAGCACTCGCATTTCCAAAGGTGAACAGTACCAGGCCAAGTTCCGGAAGCTGCATATTGGCAGCATAGGCCTCTTCTTTAATATGTTGATATTTACTCATGGTTTCGTAATAGTTTGACTTGGTAATTCATTAATATTATACTCTGGAAAATTGTGTACTGCTCAATTTGTTTGACCACCACAATTCTCATTAGAAAAACCTTAAACAGCCACTGTATTATTTTCCATTATATAATCCTCCATGACCTCTGCTAGTCTGCAATATTCATTGTAGTGAAAGGCATATTTTTCAACATGCTTTTCAATAGGGTAGTAGACCTTGTCAAAACCGGAACCCATCTTTTCCATGGCATGGCTCACATCAGGATAGAGGCCTGCTGCGGTGGCGGCAAACATGGCGGATCCCAGTGCACAGGTTTGTTCCGAGGTAGCGATCTTAATCGGGATGTTCATAACATCGGCCATCATTTGCATGATAAAAGGCGATTTTTTGGCAACGCCACCTAAACCGATCAGACCTTTAATAGGGATCCCTTCCTCAATGAATCTGTCGACGATCTTTTTGGCTCCATAGCAGGTAGCTTCTACAAGAGACCTGAATATTTTACCTGCATCACTCCCCAGGTTCAGTCCGCTGATCACACCTTTGAGCTGTTGGTTGGCATCAGGAGTTCGACGACCGTTCATCCAGTCAAGGGAAAGTACTTTGCCTGACCCTATAGGCTCTTTTTCTGCGGCGGTTGTAAGTCGCTGGATAAGTTTAGAGGTGGCTTCTTCTTTCAATAGGCTCTTCATTTCATCATCGAGTAATTCACTTTCTTCAATCGCTTGAACAATAGGAGCCTCAAGTACTCTGCTAAACCACGCATAAATATCCCCGAAGGCAGATTGCCCGGCTTCGAGCCCCAGCATGCCCGGGATCACTGAACCGTCAACCTGACCGCATATACCTCTGACAAGATGTTCTTCTCCTTCCTGCGGTGCAACTAGGATGTCACAAGTGGAAGTTCCCATAACCTTACTTAAATAATATGGTTCGATTTGTCCGCCAACAGCACCCATGTGGGCATCGAAAGCGCCAACACCTACGACAACATCTGTGGAAAGTCCAAGTCTCTCTGCCCATTCTGCGGAGAGATTGCCTGCGGGGACATCAGAAGTATAGGTTCCCTTTTGCATTCTATCCACCACTCCATCCAAAATGGGGTCCAGGGCAATGAAGAATTCATTGGGAGGTAGTCCTCCAAATGATTCGTGCCATAGTGCTTTGTGTCCTGCCGCACAACGGCTTACTTTTAGTTTGGAAATATCCGTTTCACCGGTAATCAGGAATGGAATCCAGTCACAATGCTCCACCCAGGTGTAGGCTGCTTTTCTGACAGCAGCATCATCACGGCTTACTTTAAGGATCTTGGCCCAGAACCATTCAGAGGAATAGATCCCGCCTTCGTACATGGAGTAATCAATATCCCAGTTAGCACAAAGGTTATTGATCTCTTCAGCCTCTTTGATAGCTGTGTGGTCCTTCCAAAGGACGAACATAGCGTTTGGATTTTCGCTGAAATCAGGCAGTAATGCCAATGGAGTACCGTTTTTGTCAACAGCAACAGGGGTAGAACCCGTGGTATCCACACTTATACCAACAATGTTTTTGCTTACTTCAGGCCCGGCTTGTTTAAGGCATTCCCTGAAGGTATTCTCAAGGCCTTCAATATAATCCAGCGGATGTTGCCGGAATTGATTTGCTGCAGGATCACAGAACAGTCCTTCTTTCCAGCGTTTATAATAATGAACTGAGGTAGCTACCTCTTCTCCTGTAGATGCATTAACGACTAGGGATCTGACTGAGTCACTCCCAAAGTCGACTCCTATGACGTATTTCATATTCATTTGAATTTCATGATAAGAAAAAGCTGAATCCCTGTAGAAACAAATTTTTGTCTCATTGGAATCATCCATTTTATTTATAAGTGTGTAAATTACATTTATTTTTTCAAACTGGATACTTTTTTACAAATAAATTTGATTTTAGTGCATTTTTTTTACCAAAATGAATAGGAAATGGCCATTGAGCCTGGGAAGTTTAGGTTATTAGGGTAGGAGAGTATTTTTACATTTTAAACAAAAAGCCTTCAGCAACTTTACGGTCGTATTTCTCCTTATCAAATTTATATAGGAAGGACCCTTTTCGGGAGGACGTCTTATCTTTTTCGTCCAGTTTGATAAGAATA
>QQUB01000614.1 GCA_008501835.1 Bacteroidota bacterium | reverse complement strand
GAAAGTAAAAGGGTTGTAATAACCAGGGTTGAGATTCCTAAAATAAATTTTTTCATGCTTAAAATTTTATAAAACGGACAATAACTTGGGGGGAATTCCTGATCAAAATTATAAATTCAAACAATAAACACAAAATTATGTTTTGATCTTAGGGTTCTCTTAACAGGTCAAAAACGGACATTCATGAAGAAAATTGTAGTAGCAGTTGGTGGATCAAGCGGTTCCATTTATGCCAAGGTCCTGCTCGATAGATTGGTGCAATTACAGGATCAATGGGAAGCCGTCGGGCTGGTGATGAGCAAAAACGCCTGTTTTAATTGGGAGTTGGAACTTGGGGACAAATCTTTTGAAAAATATCCTTTTGATCGATATGAAACCAATGATTTTATGGCTCCTTTTGCCTCCGGCTCTGCTCAATATGATACTATGATCATTTGCCCTTGCTCCATGGGCCAGATGGGAAGAATTGCTGCCGGATTGTCAACCGATTTGGTTGGAAGGGCTGCCGATGTCATGCTTAAGGAAAGACGAAAACTGATCCTGGTTCCCCGGGACACTCCCTACAATCTCATTCACATTCGCAATATGGAAACCATAACTTTAGCCGGTGGCATAATTTGTCCGGCCAGTCCGTCGTTCTACAGCAAGCCGGAATCATTTGAAGCATTGGCTGCCACGGTTACGGATCGAGTGCTGGATCTGGCCGGGTTCAAGCTGGATACCTATCGCTGGAGCGAATCTTCCTGATTCGGTATTTTAAGCTATTTTAAAAAAAGTGCCATAAAGTAGGCAATTATCTAATTTCCCTTACTTTTGTGGGGCTTTTCGAAAACTAAATCAATTAAAAATGAACAAATTATTTTTGACGCTCATCTCGACTTTAATTTTTATCACTACTATAAATGCTCAGCAAAAAATGGATTCATTGAGTTACAGCCTGGGAGTACTTGTTGCCCAGAATTTGAAAGGACAGGGGTTTGAAAATCTGGATGGTGCATCCATGGCTCAGGCTATCGAAGATGTATTAAAAGACAATCAATTAAAAATAGATGTAAATACTGCCAATCAGCAGGTTCAGAATTTCCTTACTGAACAGGATGCTAAAAAGCATGGTCCTGCTATGGAAGAAGGAAAGAAATTCCTGGAAGAGAATGGTAATCGTGAAGGTGTGGTTACCCTGCCAAGTGGTTTGCAATATGAAGTAATCACAGAAGGAACCGGACCAAAACCAACAACCTCAGATAAAGTTCTTGTACACTATCATGGTACCCTCATCGACGGTACAGTATTCGATAGCTCTGTTGAACGTGGTGAGCCGATTTCTTTCGGAGTTACCCAGGTTATTGCCGGCTGGACAGAAGCACTGCAATTGATGCCTACAGGTTCTAAATGGAAATTGTTTATTCCTTATGACCTCGCATACGGACCACGTGGTGCCGGAGGAGTGATTGGGCCTTACGCTACACTTATTTTTGAAGTTGAATTGATCGAAATTCCTAAGTAAATATCAGCTAGGATTAAGGCTGAGGAGAAGGATTTGCTTTTTCCTCAGCCTTTTTTAATTAACTCTATTTTTCATTCGCATCGATATTCTTTCGGTACAGCCTAACCTGCTTGAAAGTCCCTTTCAACATTCTATTATGAAAAGGGCTCAGGATAAAGGATTGCTAGAAGTGCATGTACATGACCTTCGCCCCTGGGGCCTTGGAAAACATCAACAACTGGATGATTATCAGTTTGGAGGAGGGGCCGGAATGGTCATGATGGCCGAACCATTGTCCAACTGTATAGAGCATTTTCAATCAGAACGGACCTACGATGAAATCATTTTCATGACGCCGGATGGTGAAAGGCTCGATCAGAAGATCTGTAATCAACTCTCCCTTAAAGGAAACCTCCTCATTTTGTGCGGCCATTATAAAGGTATTGACGAACGCATTCGCAAATTATACATTACAAAAGAGATCTCTATCGGAGATTATGTTCTTTCCGGAGGAGAGTTAGGTGCGGCCGTACTGGTGGATGCTATTGGTCGGTTGTTGCCTGGAGTGCTGGGTGATGAGACATCTGCCTTGTTTGACTCTTTTCAGGATAATCTTTTAGCGCCACCTGTTTATACCCGCCCTGCAGATTTTCGCGGGCATAAGGTTCCTGATATTTTGTTGTCCGGAAATTTTAAAAAAATTGATGAGTGGCGCCACGAAGAAGCGCTTAAACGTACACAGGAAAGAAGACCAGATCTCCTGGATTAACGTGCCTGTTTCTACTCTTTTACCAATTTATGGGTGAAGTTGACCTCTCCTTTTTCATTAGCCCACTTCAATAAATAAATTCCTGCTGGCCAGTTTGAAGCGTTAATTTCTGTGGATTGCAAAGGCGTTTTCAGTTCCAGAATCATTAATCCGTTCGGTCCTAATATTTGAATTGTTCCTTCCTTTGTTTCAAAACCATTAATGACTACCTGATCGGAAAAAGGATTGGGAAATACTTTCAGTTTTTGCTGGTCTTCAGGTGAAATCGTTGGAGTGGTTTCCGGGAGTAATTTGATAACAATATTATCTGATTCTCCTTCCGTGAAAGAGAATTCGAAAGTTTTGGAATGGTATCCATTCGCGGAAACCGTAATGTCAAAATTGCCTGGAATATTCCCCGTTCTGAATTCTCCCAAAGCATTTGAATATGCTGAAGTATCATTTAACTCGAAGATTATCTGGGCGTTTGGAATAGGAAAGTTAGTCATGGAGTCTAAAACCTGACCATACAATCTGCCAGCATAAGTTTCCTCAAATTCCCAGATGTATAATCCATCTTCCCGGTTTCCGCCGATGATCCTGCCGGACGGTAGATAGGGACAAGCAGACCATAATCCATTAAATCCACCACTTTCTCCTGACCAGGTATCGTAATATCCGACCTCCACCGGTGTTGTTGGGTCAACCAAATCTACGATTCTGAGCCCTTCTGTATTGTGAGAGATAAAGGCAAAATCACCCAAAATATAGGGGTTGTGCACCAGGCTAAGAGGATTGGCTGTATAAGTGGCCACTTCAAAAACATCAAACGGATCTTCAATATTGAAAATCCTGGCCGGTAGTCCATCCTGTTCCGGAGCTACAAAAAGATATTTTCCATC
>QQUB01000283.1 GCA_008501835.1 Bacteroidota bacterium | reverse complement strand
TCAGGAGACACCAATTATAGCTCAGCTTATATCCGTGAATCAATAGAGGGTAGCTTAAAGCGACTGCAAACCGATTATGTCGATTCACTGATCATTCACAACCCTCCTTTTGAAATACTTGATGGTCATAAAAATGACCATTATGAAATCCTGGAAAGTTTAGTAGCCGAAGGAAAAATTAAAGCATATGGAGCTTCTTTAGATACTTACGATGAAATGGCCCTTTTTATGAGCACCACCAACGGAACTGTCATAGAAGCCTTCTTCAACATACTGCATCAGGATGCAGCGAGGGCTTTTGATCTGGCTCAGGAAAAAGAAGTGGCCATAATTGTAAAAATCCCCCTTGATTCCGGATGGCTTACCGGAAAATATGATGCCAATAGTTCCTTCACCGATATAAGAAGCAGATGGACACAGGCTGATATAAAAACCAGGGCAGAATTAATAGAAAAAGTCCAGGAGATAATCGGAAAGGAAAAAAATCTCGCACAAACAGCTATTGCATTTTGCCTGGCTTATGAGGCCGTCTCTACGGTTATCCCGGGCAATTCAACATTGGCACAACTTACCGGCAATATAGAAAGTATAAATAAGCCTGTTTCAAAAGACCTTGTAACAAGGCTGGAAACGTTTTACCAACAAGAAGTTAAAGAGCTCCGCCTTCCATGGTAAAGATCAAAACTACACTCCAAAATCGATGCTTTCTCATCAGTAAAACCAGCCATTTCCCACTATTGCACCAAATGTCACTTTTTTTCATCTGCGTGAATTTGCGTTATCTGCGTGAAACCGTCTTATGAAGCTTTCTTTATCGGCTGTGAAATTAGAAACCTTTTTGACTTCCCGATAATTGGCTTAAAACAAAAAAGGTGACCCGATAACGAGCCACCTTTTCGCTTTTTATATCAAAAAAACAAGAAATTTATCCCAAGTCATAACGATCGAGGTTCATCACTTTGTCCCACGCAGCGACAAAATCATTCACAAACTTCTCTCCTGAATCTCCACATCCGTAAACTTCGGCCAATGCACGAAGCTCTGAGTTGGAACCAAAGATCAGATCCGCACGGGTACCGGTCCACTTGAGGGCTCCCGTTACACGATCGCGTCCTTCAAACTCATCCTGATCATCAGAAGTCGCCTTCCAGGTAGTACCCATATCGAGCAGGTTAAGGAAGAAATCATTTGTCAATGTACCCGGACGATCCGTGAAAACACCATGGTTCGAACCATCATGATTGGTTCCCAACACACGCATTCCACCAACAAGAACCGTCATTTCAGGTGCTGTCAACGTCATCAGCTGAGCTTTATCTACCAGCATCTCTTCTGCTGAAACAGAGTATTTTTTCTTCATATAGTTACGGAAACCATCCGCCAATGGCTCCAATACAGCAAAAGAATCTACATCAGTCATCTCAGCAGTAGCATCCGTACGACCAGGAGTGAATGGTACTGTTACATCGTAACCTCCATTCTTGGCTGCCTGCTCCACACCTGCACATCCACCCAATACGATCAGGTCGGCCATGGAAACTTGCTTTCCAAAATCTTTCTGGATGCCTTCCAGTGTATCCAGTACTTTAGCCAGTTGAGCCGGATTATTAACCTTCCAGTCTTTTTGTGGCGCCAGACGGATACGTCCTCCATTCGCTCCACCTCTCATGTCAGATCCACGGAACGTAGAAGCAGAAGCCCAGGCTGCCGAAACCAACTCAGCAACAGACAAACCGGAAGCCAGAATCTTGCTCTTCAAGGCAGCAACATCATTATCATCGATCAATTCATGGTTTGCTTCAGGCACAGGATCTTGCCAGATCAATACTTCCTCCGGTACTTCTGATCCCAGGTAGCGGGCACGTGGTCCCATATCACGGTGGGTCAATTTGAACCATGCACGTGCAAAAGCATCAGCAAATTCATCAGGATTTTCATGGAAACGCTTGGAGATTGGTCCGTAGATAGGATCCATCCGCATAGCGAGGTCGGCAGTGGTCATGATCGGCTTATGGGTTTTATTAGGATCGTGAGCATCAGGGACGAGTTTCGCAGAGTCAGGATCAGTCGGTACCCATTGCCATGCACCTGCCGGGCTCTTCACGAGGTCCCAGTCATAACCAAATAACATATCAAAATAGCTATTATCCCATTTGGTAGGTGTTGGCGTCCAGGCTCCTTCAATTCCACTGGTGATGGCATCTCCTCCTTTACCGGTTCCAAAACTGTTCTTCCACCCAAGTCCCTGTTCTTCCATCGTAGCACCTTCTGGTTCTGGTCCGACATGTGCAGGATCACCGGCGCCATGACATTTACCAAAAGTGTGCCCTCCTGCCACAAGTGCAACAGTCTCTTCATCATCCATGGCCATACGACCAAAAGTTTCGCGAATATCTTTTCCTGAAGCCAAAACGCTGGGATCACCATTTGGTCCTTCAGGATTAACATAGATCAATCCCATCTGCACAGCTGCGAGAGGATTTTCCAGTTCACGCTCACCGGTGTAACGCTTATCGCCCAGCCACTCAGCCTCAGGTCCCCAGTAAATATCTTTTTCAGAATGCCAGATATCTTCACGTCCACCGGCAAAACCGAAGGTTTTGAAGCCCATGGATTCCAGGGCACAGTTACCGGCCAGGATCATGAGGTCAGCCCAGGAGAGCTTTCTGCCATACTTTTGTTTGATTGGCCAAAGCAGAAAACGTGCTTTATCCAGGTTACCATTGTCCGGCCAGCTGTTTACCGGCGCAAAACGCTGATTTCCGGTGTTTGCACCTCCACGTCCGTCAGAAATACGGTAAGTACCGGCACTATGCCAGGCCATTCTGATGAATAATGGTCCGTAATGGCCATAGTCAGCAGGCCACCAGTCCTGAGAGTCAGTCATCAGGTCGTAGATGTCTTGTTTCACCGCTGCCAAATCGAGGGTTTTGAATTCTTCTGCGTAGTTAAAATCCTCTCCCATCGGGTCGGATAAAGAGGAATGTTGGCGAAGGATATCCAGGTTCAACTGATTGGGCCACCAGTCACGATTTGACGTACCGCCTCCGGCCGTCATTTTCAGGATTCCGCTGCTAAAAGGGCATTTACTTTCGCCGTTTGTGTTTTTCTTGTCTTCCATGATTCTTTTTCAATTTTCCCGTTAAGTTAAGGGTAAATTGATCAAAAATCACATAGATAGACTTTATTTGTTTATTGAAATTTACTATGTGATATAAATTTAATCTATAGCACAGTGACAGATTCGGACTTTCCTGGATTTCTGGAATTAATGAACGGTCTCGAAATGTACCATAACAAAGGGGTATCTGGAAAATTCTTATTAGACAATAACAGGAGCCTGTAAAAACCATGATGCTTTTTTTGAATAATTTTGAGATAACATATCCGGGATTAAAGAAAATGAAAAAGGGAATTTTATTAACAGGTCAACCTTATTTCAACACATATTTCCTGAAAGTTGAACTAGAAATAATTAATTCAAAAACTATTAAGTATTTTACAACAAAACATGTCTGAGCCTGGGAATGATACCATAACCCATGCAAATCTGATTAAAAATAAACGACAGCACCATAATGGATTTAATCCTAAATAAAACATTAGCATGACACTAAAACCTTTTCAAAACACCTGGCTGAAATTATCAATTCTAATTCTATTATTAACATCACTAATTACCGGTTCTTTATCTGCACAGGATGAAATAACCAAAGACGATTATCAACGGGCGGTTGCATTCCTGTACGAAAACCGAAATAATAAAACGGTCTTCAATGTGAACATCACTCCCCATTGGTTTCCGGACAGTACAGGCCTCTGGTTTATTAACCATTCTCCGGATAATAAAAAATATCAAAAAATTACTTTTCCTGACCAGGTCAGGTCTGATTTGTTTGACCATGAAAAAATTGCCGGGATCCTGACCGATTCACTGGGAGAAGAGATTTCAGCCCAGGATTTGCCCATCAGTAATATAGAATATAAAAGCCCAACTGAATTAATAATTACCGCAAAGGGGAAATCATTTCCGCTGAATACGGAAACTTACAAGCTGATGCCATTACCAAAAAAGGAGGTCCCCAAAACCAATGAAACGACTTCTCCAGATAGTAATTGGGTGGCTTTCTCCAAGGATTATAACCTCTTCATAAAGTCCCGGAAAACAGAGGAGGTAAAACAGCTTAGCAAAGCCGGAACAAAAGGCTATGAATACGCTTCCTGGTATGGATGGGGAGATATAATGAAAGGAGAAAATGGTGATCGCCCTGAACGTTTTACGGCGAGCTGGTCGGAAGATAGTGAGTGGATTGCGACAAATATTTGCGATTTAAGATCTGCCAATAAAATGTATCTGCTGGACTGGAGCATTGACACCCTGTACAGGCCACAATTGCTCTCCTATTATCGCGGATCACCAGGAGATACAGCCATGGTGTATCTGGAACCGGTTTTTTTCAATATATCCTCAGGAAAGGAGATAAAAGTAGATTTGCCAAGAAGTACCCATATTAACAATATTAATTACAGGTGGTCAAAAACCCCTGGAAAGGTGTTTCTTGACCACATGACCCGCGGGTATCAAAACCTGAGCATTTATTCATTTGATCTGAACACTGAAAAACTTCAAACGATCTATACCCAATCCAGTACCACGAATATTGACAATTTCCATTTTGAATTGGCTGAAGATAGTGGTTGTATGTTTTTCCTGTCGGAAAAAAGTGGCTGGAGGCAATTGTATAAACTGGATCTAACAACCGGGGAAGAAAGTATGCTGACCCGGGATGGATATTACATAAACAGTATTCAAAGGATTGATGAAAAAGCCAAAAAAGTATATTTCCTCGCCTCCGGAAAAGAAAACGGACGCAATCCTTACTATCAACATTTGTACAGCATTTCATTTGATGGAAAGGATCTGAAATTACTCACCAAAGAAGATTGCCATCATCAAATAAGTATTTCACCTGACGGTCAATTCTTTGTCGACAATTTTTCAACAGTTAATATTCCTACCACCACAGCACTCCGCAATATCCAAACGGGAGAAATTTTGATAAAAATGGGGCATGCAGATATTTCCCGCCTGGAAGATTGGACCCCACCGGAAATATTTACAGCTTTGGCTCGTGATGGTAAAACCACTTTATACGGAGCCTTGTGGAAACCAACCAATTTCGATCCTTCCAAATCTTATCCGGTAATTGAGTTAAGTTATACGGGCCCACACACCAAAGTTTTTCCGACAAGTTATTCCAGTGCTTTCGGCTTGCAATCCTATGCTGAGCTAGGGTTCGTAATTGTTATGGTTGACGGGCTGGGGTCATCCGGTCGTTCGAAAGAATTCCATAACTACTCATATAAGAATCTCGGCGGGAATTTAGAAGACCACGTAGGTGCTATTAAACAGTTAGGTGAAAAATATAGTTGGGTGGACACAACTCGTGTTGGCATTTTTGGACATTCAGCCGGTGGTTATGATGCTGCCCATGCCTTATTGGCATACCCTGAATTTTATAAGGTGGCTGTGGCCAGTTCCGCAGATCATGACCATAGGATGGAGAAGGCATGGTGGCCGGAAATGTACATGGGATGGCCTGTTGATTCGGCCTATCATTTGCAATCGAACATTACCATGGCACCAAACCTCAAAGGCAAATTATTGATCACCCACGGTGGCATTGATGAAAATGTGAATCCTTCAGCGACCTTTAAACTGGCAGAAGCACTGATCAAGGCTGATAAACAATTTGACATGCTCATTTTCCCCAGCCAGCGGCATGGTTATCGGGGAGACCATCAAAAGTATTTCACAAAAACCCGTTGGAATTATTTCGTTGAACACTTAAGGGGCGTTGAACCCATCTGGGATTTCAGTTGGGAATAGGAAGAGATTGTTTAGAAAAGGAGAAATTGTGGGGTTATCTCCTTGAATAAAATACAAGAGAGCTCCATATCTTTTCAAGATTCGCAATTCTCATTAAGCTCTTCAAAAATGTCCTTGGCAGCAAGGATCTTCAATCAAGGAAAAAATCGTCTTCCAGAAATACTAGATACAATTGAAAGGGATTCCCGCTGAATTCAAAAAATAATATTATTTTCAGACCAAAACATTTTCTATTCATCCTTCTTCTGGACTGAGGAATTAGGAAGAAAGTATTCCACCACCTCCAACCAGAAACTTAATAGTCTCTTAGAGACATAATATCGGTAACAATGGACAAGGCACTCAAAACAATGATCGACAACATGCCCGAAAAAACGGGAAAATCCCTGGAAGAATGGATTGACATCCTTAAGGAAAAAGCTTTCGCAAAACATGGAGAAGCCGTAAAATTCCTCAAAACAGAACATCAGGTCACCCATGGGTTTGCTAATACTATCGTCACCCTTTCCAAACAGGATAATTCATCATCCGAAGACCTCGTAACCGCACAATACAAAGGCAAAGAAGTCCTGTTCCCGATTTATGAACAATTGATCTCCTTTGTCAAGACCTTAGGCGATGATGTAACCATCACTCCCAAAAAAGGAAGCGTCAGCATTATTCGCAAAAGACAGTTTTTCCTGATCAAGCCTGCTACCAAAACAAGAATTGATCTTGGTTTTAAACTCAAGGACAAACCAACGACCGACCGACTTGAAAACTCCGGACCATTTGGAACCATGTGTACCCACCGCGTGAGAATTTCATCTGCCGACGAGATCGACGATATGCTGAAAGGATGGATCCGGGAAGCTTATGATAAATCGGTTTAAACTTGCAAAGGGATTTTCGGGTTATGTTTTAAATAAACTAATCGAACACCCTTATGAAAGCAGTTGTCATTTACGAAGTAGGTGGTCCTGAAGTATTAAAGCTCGAAGACAGGCCTATTCCCCATTTAGAAGCAGGTAAGGTATTAATTCAGGTCAAGGCATTTGGCCTGAACAGAAGTGAAATGTTTACCCGCCTTGGGCACTCTAAAGGCAAAGTATTCTTCCCCAGGATCCTTGGTATTGAATGTGTCGGAATCGTTAAAGAATGCCATTCGGGAAATTTTTCTCCTGGCCAGCAGGTAGCCGTGGTTATGGGAGGTCTTGGGAGGCAATTTGATGGCAGTTATGCCGAATATACTCTTGTGCCGGAAGAAATTGTCATTCCTTTTACCTCTTCTTTAGACTGGCCAACTTTAGGAGCAATTCCTGAAATGTGCCAGACTGCTTCAGGCTCACTGGAACAAAGCCTTCAGCTGAAAGCCGGAGAAACATTACTCATCAGAGGAGGTACCTCTTCCGTCGGCATTACAGCAGCTCAGCTCGCAAAAAACAAAGGCTGCATAGTCTATTCCACTACCAGAAGCATGAGCAAAGCCAACAAGCTCATGGATATTGGGGTAGATGAAATCATTACCGACGATGGAGAAATCGCTCCCAAAATAAAAGCCCTTTCACCTTCAGGGGTAGATAAGGTTTTAGAATTGGTAGGCGGTAACGGAATCCGTGATTCCCTTAAATGTGTTAAACGGGGAGGTATTGTCTGTCAAACCGGATACCTGAGCAATCAATGGCGCATAGATGGCTTTTCGCCTCTCGGAGAAATTCCGTCCGGGGTTTATCTTACAAGCTATCAAGGTGGTAATGCAGATCTGCCACCCAATTTACTGCAACAATTTATTGATCAGGTTGAAAAGGGCAGCCTGCAGATACAAATTGACCAGGTATTTAAACTGGATCAAATCGTAGAGGCTCATTCCTATATGGAAAGTAATAAGGCTTCTGGAAAATTAGTAGTGGTAACATAAACCGCACACAAATAAAAAAATCATGAACACCGAAGAAAAAAAAGCCATCATAAAAACAAGTTGGGAAATTCATGGTCAGGTAGAAACGAGCTACCGGAACAACCCTGCAAGAAAAGGAGACAAAAACTGGCTGGAAAAACAACGAATGCTCCTGGCAGACATGGCCCTTCACCTCCTGCAAACTTCATTGAAGCCTGGCGAAATCGAATTGGACAAACTTCGTAATAATCTTCATGCTATTTTGACAATCTCTGATCAATTCCTGCCTGATGCTAATTTGAAAAAAGCCACCGAAAAATTATTCGATTAAAATGCCCTTTGTTGAGGGATGGTTGAAGAAAAGTTCCAGGCTTCAAAGTCCCGTAGGGACGCTCTATGGGCAACTCAAGCTACAAGAACGATCCAAGTGCCGTAGGTACGTCCTATGAGATCGAAAATAGGAAAACCTTGCAAAACTGAAAACTTATCATCCTACAACAGTAACCCGTATCTTTACAGGAACCGAAGCGTTAACCAATAATAATTTTGAATGAAAAAAACATCACTCGACCTGAAGGAAAAGGACTTTTTAGCTCTTCTGGAAGCAGTTGGAAAAATAATCACCCATCAATATCAAATTATTGAATCCAAGAAGGCCTATCACGATTTTCCTCAAAGTGAGGTGGAAAGCTGGTTTGACGAACCACTTCCTCAGGAGCCGATTGACAATTTTGAACTCCTGGAACTGATCGAAGAAAAAGTCATCAACACAGCCACCGGAAACCTCGGGCCGCATATGTATGCCTATGTGATGGCAGGCGGGAACCAAATATCGACCCTTGCTGAATTACTGGCCACCACCATCAACCAGAATGCTGCCAAATGGCATCTCGCTCCCGCTCTGCACGAAATCGAAAAAAGAGTGGTCCGATGGTCGACAGAAATGATTGGTTACACTTCCGGGGCGGGCGGCGTAATGGTCAGTGGAGGATCTGCTGCCAACCTCACAGGACTTACTGTTGCCCGAAATGTATATTTTGAAGAGCAAGGGATCAAAGCAAAAGGATTGTTTGGCCAAAAGCCATTCATAGTTTATTCATCTGACCAGGTCCATAGCTGCGTGGATAAAAGTGTACAACTGTTGGGTATTGGCACTGACCATCTGAGAAAGATCGAAACCGATGATAATTTTGTAATAGACATCCAGGCCCTGGAACAACAAATTCAGCTGGATATTAATAATGGGCAAAAACCCTTCTGCATCATTGGCAATGCAGGAACGGTCAATACCGGTGCCATCGACGACCTGGAAGCACTCGCCGGAATTGCCCAAAAATATGATATGTGGTTTCATGTGGATGGCGCTTATGGAGGCCTCGCCTCTTCCCTGGATTCCATAAAGGACAAATACAAAGGAATTGACAAGGCCGACTCCATAGCACTTGATTTCCACAAATGGCTGTATCAACCTTTTGAAGCAGGATGCACCCTGGTGAAGGAATGGTCAATGCTCAGGAGAACGTATTTTAAAAAAGCAGAATACCTGGATACCTCTTTGGAGTTGGACGATAATCGGTTGGAATTTAACGAACACAGCTTCCAGTTATCCAGAAATTCCAAAGCTTTCAAGGTTTGGGCTAGTATCAAATCCTACGGCTTCAGCAAAATTCAGCAGATGATCCAAAAGGATATTGACCTGGCAAAGTATCTGGCGGATCAGGTTGAAGAAGCTCCTGATTTTGAGTTAAAGGCCAGGTCAGATCTGGCCATCGCATGCTTTAGATACACGGGAAATTTGCAATCTGAACAAGATATTGATTCGATCAATAAAGCTCTCATACCTGCACTTGAGAAAGATGGTAGGGTTTTTATTACCGGAACCAAATTGAGGGATGAGTTTGTCATAAGGGCCTGCCTCATCAATCATAGAAAAACCAGGGAATCTACCGACTTCCTGCTCAATACGATCAGGGATGTCGCAAAAAAACTGGAAGATGATCTTTAAATTTAATAACTCAAGCATCATGAGACTTATCATTGTTTTCCTTCTAATTACAGGTTTCCTTTCCTGCAGATCTGACAGTAATGACCAGACGGAAGCTGACCATAATAATTCGAACACAGAAATGGTATTCGACCAGGAAAAATGGAAAATGATGGAGGGAGAAGATTACCCCTTCCGGGAAAGTATGCTCAATGATATCGTTTATAATGATACCATCAGGACTCTCAACCGACCGGAAATTTTAGCCTTGCTGGGAGAACCCTCCTATTACAGGGCGGATTCCAACTTCCTGTACTATACTATTACCCAAAAACGTTTAGGTACATGGCCCTTACGTACAAAAACCATGGTGGTCAAATTTTCAGGTAGTGACGACATCGAATGGATCAAGATCGCAGAATAGGAATATTTTAGCCTTCCTGTCTGATATCATCTTTCCTCGCTTCTGAAAAATCCGTATATTGAAATCAGAATCACCCAACCGATTCTCATCTATAACTTCATTTTCTCAAAAATCCGTAAACACAACAACTTGTTCAATGATCTGCTTTCAACAAAGCAAGCATATTGATAAATTCTGCTATTAGGTAAATAAAAATTAAATCATTACATATGAACAAGAACCCGATCGTAGACGAATACCTGGAAAAGAAAATGAAATCACCCTTTTATTTAATAGTGTTTTTATGCTTTTTGACCAATTTACCCTTAAAGGGACAAAACACCAAAATGCCTGTTTCTATAGGGTACTTTGCGCCTTATGGCGTTCAATACGGGGCAAAAGCAGGCATTTCAATCCCCTGGAAAAATTGGGAATCTGATAGAAAAGAGGATCAAATCAGATCCTATAATTTAACGTTGGATCCACAAATCGGATATTTCGTATTTCCCGAAGTGCAAAACAATTTTTTCCTCAACATGGAATTGGCTATCCGGTCCCATAAAAACGAGAAAAGGTTTTCCCCCATGGCTTCAGCGGGTTTGGGCTACTTACTCGGCTTGCAAAAACAAGAAGGCAGCGTAAACCTCGCTACAGGAGAAATTGATTTTGAGACCACTGCCCTGCATTACTTCGTTCCAACCGTCAGCCTGGGTTTTAACATTAAACCAAAAAAATCGATGGGATATTATTTTAAGGGTTTTTTCGGAAGAAAAATAATCCGGGGACTGGAGGGTTCTACTATCATTGGAGCTGAAGCCGGCATAACCTTTAATATTAACCAAAAAAATTGATCAGATGACACGCGCAGCATTTATCCGAAACAGTCTGGCTATGGGGATCGGTTTTCCCTTTCTTACCAATTTTATTTCTGCATGCGGCAGAGATGAATTCCAAGTTCCTGAATTTCAAACCGATTTTTCAGGAAAAGTTATCGTCATAGGTGCCGGAGCAGCGGGACTTGCAGCAGGTTATCTGCTTCAGCGGTACAATGTAGACTTCCAGATTATTGAAGCATCTTCAGTTTTTGGAGGCCGGGTTAAACGAGCAGATAATTTTGTCGACTTCCCAATAGACCTGGGAGCGGAATGGATTCATGCTTCCCCTGCTATCCTGGCAGAAATCATTGATGATCCCGGAATTAATGCCAATATTGACTTCATCACCTACAATCCCCAGACTTTTAAAGCCTGGAATGGTGAGAAGTGGACGAACCATAATTATGCCAGTAATTTTTATAGCGAGTATAAATTCAAAAACACCACCTGGTATGGTTTTTTTGAAAAATACATCGCACCGGAATTACTCGACAAGATCGTTTATAACCAACCCGTAGTAAAGATTGATTACTCCGGCAACCAGGTGATTTTACAAACGGAGGACAACAATTTTTACGAAGCGGACAAGGTGATTATCACGGCTCCGGTTAAGGTTTTACAAAGCAACATCATCACCTTTTTACCAGAACTCCCCACTACAATGTCAAGTGCGATTAACAGTATTTCCATGGATGACGGGTTAAAGGTATTCATTGAGTTTGAAGAAAAATTCTACCCCGATCTATTTGTGGTCGGTCGCTTCCTGCAAAGCTTATCCGGTGATGATAAAATATTTTACGATGCTGCCTTCAGAAAGGATTCCACCAGGAATGTCCTGGGCCTTTTCACTATTAACAGCCAGGCGGCACCATACATAGCCCTGGGCTCTGACCAGGCAATTTTTGAAAAGATCATGGAAGAACTGGATGAGATGTTCGAAGGGAAGGCTTCACAGCATTATATCCAGCATGTTGTACAAAACTGGTCGAAAGAACCTTACATTAAAGGGTCTTATTCCTACAATTTTGAAAACAATCAGGAGGATACCGTCAATACAATTACAGCAGGTCTTGAAGACAAAGTTTTCTTTGCGGGGGAAGGGCTTTCCATCGACAATCAGGCTACGGTCCAGGGTGCGTGTGAGTCAGGTTATACTGCTGTGGAAAAGATTTTAACATAGTAAACAATCATGAAATTCACCGTTGAGAAAAGAAAACTTAATGTAACAGAATACCAATCCCTCCGGCAAACCACCGGCTGG
>QQUB01000728.1 GCA_008501835.1 Bacteroidota bacterium | reverse complement strand
CCGCTACTTTAAGATGCTCTTCGATCAGGAAAAAGAATCCTTTTTTGAATCTGAGGATTATAAAAAGTTTTTCGAAGCCAATAAATCCTGGCTGGTCCCGTACGCAGCTTTTGTCTACCTGCGGGAGAAAAACAGTAGCCCGGAGTTCAGGCAATGGGGCAAATACAGCACCTATAAAAAAAGTGCAATTTCCAAATTGTGTAGCCCATCTTCCAAAGCCTGGGATGATATCGCCATCCACTATTTCATCCAATACCACCTGGATAAACAGATGAAAGAAGCTGCGGAATACGCCAGAGAAAAAGGCATTGTTTTAAAAGGAGATATCCCTATCGGCATCAGTCCAAACAGTGTTGAAGCATGGACGGAGCCGCATTTATTCAACCTAAATGCTCAGGCCGGTGCCCCACCGGATGATTTTGCCATTAAGGGCCAAAACTGGGGCTTCCCCACCTACAATTGGCAGGAAATGGCTCAGGAAGACTATTCATGGTGGAAAAACCGCCTCCAAAAGATGGCCGATTATTTCGACGCTTATCGCATCGATCACATCCTCGGATTTTTCAGGATCTGGGAAATTCCACTGGACGCCGTTGAAGGCACCTTGGGTTACTTCAACCCCGCATTACCATTGACTGCTCATGAGATTTCCTCTTATGGCATCCCATTTGATTACGAACGCATGGTTAAGCCTTATATCCGGCACCATCACCTGCATGGTATTTTTGGGATACATACGGAAGAAGTCATTCACAAATATCTTGAGGCCGATGGTTATGGAACCTATCGCATGAAACCGGGTTTTGATACTCAACTAAAGGTTAATCAACACTTCCTCGCAGACAAAGAGGAAGAAGACCTTTCAGATAAAGAAAAACTGATCCGGGATGGCCTGTTCCAGCTTATTGGAAATGTTTTGTTCATCCAGACCGGAGAGGACGAATGGCACCCGAGGATCACCCTTCAGAGTACCTCTTCATTTGCTGAACTTGACGGACATATAAAACACCAGCTGGAAGAATTATACGTACATTATTTTTACAAAAGGCATGATGACTTCTGGTATCAGAAGGGTATGGAAAAATTGCCGGCCATCATTTCAGCCAGTAATATGCTGGTATGTGGTGAGGACCTTGGGATGGTACCGGATTGCGTACCTCCCGTGATGGACCATCTGGGCATTTTGACCCTGGAAATTCAAAGGATGTCAAAAGATCCAAAAGTCCGTTTCGCTCATCCTGCAGATGCACCTTATCTTTCGGTTTGCACCACTTCCACTCATGACATGGCTACGATTCGCGGATGGTGGGAAGAGGACAGGAAGCTCATTCAGGACTTCTATAATAATGAACTGGGCAACTTTGGAGCTGCGCCTTTTTTTGCAGAACCATGGGTTTGTGAAGAAATGATCGTACAACACCTGTACTCCCCTGCTATGTGGGTCACTATCCCCATCCAGGACCTCATGGCTATTGACGGAGGATTCCGCTGGAATGAAACCCATCTGGAGCAGATCAATGACCCCAGTAATGTGAGGCATAAGTGGCGATTCAGAATGCATCAATCGATAGAGGAACTGAAGAAGGTGGATAAGTTCAATGATTTGTTAAAGAGCCTGGTGGAACGCTCGGGAAGATGAGGGGGATGAAGTGATGAGTGCATGGTTCAGAGTGATGAGTGAAGAATTGTACATCCCTAAATAAAGTTGACCGTTTTTCAAACACAATGAAATGAAAAATGGGAAAAGATTGATCAAACGCCGTAAATTTAGTGAGGAGTTTAAAAGAACTATCGTTAGTGAATATGAAAGTGGCAAATTCACTATCATGGAATTATCCAAACTTCACGCTTTAGCTCATCAATGCATTTATAGATGGATTTACAAATACTCCTCCTATAATACACCACAGACCCAGGTAGTAGAAATGAAAAACAGTAGTCAACATAAACTAAAAAAGTTAGAAGATCGAATTAAAGAGTTGGAAGGTATTGTGGGGCGAAAGCAGATCGAGATAGACTATTTAGAAGCGTTGATTAAAGTAGCGGAAAAGGAATTAAACGTTGATATTAAAAAAAATTCCGGCACTCAACGATCCACAACTTCAGAGCCAGGCGACGACACTTGAAGTATTCTTTAAATGACTTATATAAAGTTATAGGTCTTACTAAACAGGCAGTTCATCAATATCAAAAGAGAGAAAGAATTTTTGAACAAAATTTATCCTACTTAGTCTTAGATGTGCAAGACCTAAGAGAGGATCACCCTGGATGTGGTTTAGAAAAAATATATTATACGCTGCAACCTGATTTTATTGGGCGGGACCGGTTTGTTGATTTGTTCCTAAGGCTGGGGTATGGAGTTAAGAAGCGTAAAAACTACATAAAGACTACAATACCAAGTTGTTATCAGTACGACAACTTGATACAAGGTCTTCTGGTTACAAGGATTAATCAGGTAGTTCAAAGTGATATAACTTATTACAACCTTGGTGGATCGTTTTATTATTTAATATTCTTAATTGATGTATTTAGTAAACGAATAGTTGGGCATCAGGTTAGTGATCACATGAGGGCTCAAGCCAATGTCAGGGCTTTGAAACAACTCATTAAGTTAAGAGGACCAAAGGCAATGAAAGGTATGATTCATCACTCTGACAGAGGGTCTCAATATGGGGCCAAGATTTATACTAACTTATTAAAAGACCTGGGTTGCTACATTAGCATGGGACAAAAAGCGCAAGACAATGCTTATGCCGAAAGGGTAAATGGAATCATAAAAAATGAATACTTAAATTATTGGAAAATCGAAACTAAGCAGCAGTTATCCCGAATGGTAAAAAAAGCTGTGGATCATTACAACTCTAATCGTATCCATCGACATTTACCTGAAAGGTTAACTCCAATAAATTTTGAACAAAGATTTAAAAACAACTCCAAAGAAAACAGCCATTTTGAACTAATTTTTGCAGAACAAAACGCATTGGAGAGATCTTCATTTAAACATCTAAATGATTATCTCGAAGGTCAAATTGAATATAGTTGCCCTCTTTTTTAATAATTATTTTCTAACTAAAAAGCGGTCAACCTATTTCAGGGACAGACAAATTGATAGGGATAAACATCACTCAATAACAATCTGCTCTCCAAGATATTTTGGTTTTTTGCCGAATATCAGGTCAAGAACCATTTTGTTTCGGGCAAGTTTCTCACGCATTTGCACTTTGAATCCATAGCCAAGGCTGACATCCTGCGCATTAAAACCAATGGCATTGATTCTTTTTTTTGAGGCAATAAACACAGCTCTTTCATTATGGAATGGTTGCGAGATGACAGTCAACTTTTCCTGACCGAAAATGGCTTTACTTCGAACCACAGAATCCAATGTCCGAAAACCAGCATAATCGAGGAAGATCCTTTCGGCAGGTATTCCTCTTGAGATCAGATCATTTTTTATGGTAGTAGGTTCATCATAATCCTTCCTGCTGTTATCTCCACTGACAAGAATGAATTCAACTTTTCCTGCATCATAGAGTTTCACTGCCGCCTCGATCCTGTATTTATAATAGAGGTTGAGTTGTCCTGAACTAAGATATTTGGCCGTCCCCAAAAACAATCCTACTTTATTATGAGGAATTTCTGCTACTGAACTGTAAAGCTTACCTGTTGCTGCATTCTGTACAACCTTGTCAGAAGCATAAGTAATGACAATAATTGCCAATAAAGCAAGAACTCCCAGTTTAAAAATAGATTTAAATCGCTTTTTCATTGAAGTCATTTTACTCGCCAGGTTTCACCATCCTTAAATTCATACCTTCTTGAGTTTGTTGAAAGACCAATAGTAAACCCTGCCCCAATTTGAACAGCACCTGATATCCACAAAGCTTTCCTGGCTGATTTATCAGGTGCCCAGAGCACATTTGCCCAAGTTCCCACTCCTGTTATCAACAGCACTCCTGCAAAATTTGCAAGTTTTCTTTCTCGCTTTTTAGCTTTTTCGGATTTGTATCTAACAAGTGAATAAATATCCTGAGAAGCAAAAGTGAAGGTTTGAGGCATTTGAACCTCTTGAACATCATGCCAACCGATCGATCCGTTGGCCGGAAAATGACTATGAAACTCTTTTAATTCTATGGTAATACTATCTTCGACAACATTAGCTATGTGGCCGATGAATTCATAGTACCCTTTCTTCGTTTCTGCATATTGCTTATCTTCCAACCTAAACCAAAAGTAATCACTTCCAGAAAAAGTTTTTTCTTTTTCCCCATTCGTAATCGTCAAATCCTGAGCAAAAGTAACCACCCCAATACAAAGCATCAGGCCCAATAAAATAATCCTATTCATTTGAAAATTCGTTTTCATTTGATTAAAAAAATAATAACACATAGTCACAAAGTTCATATAGACGATTAATTAAGAATCGCAAACTATATGTTCTATATGACTATGTGTTAAATAATATCATACACATTTCAATTGTATGATCATAGCCAGGAATACTGTGGGCTGCAGACTGAAGACTACCCCTCCCTCAACTCACGCCTCAAAATCTTACCGACGTTCGTTTTCGGCAGGTCATTTCTAAATTCTACCGCTTTTGGAACTTTGTAACCTGTAAGGTTCTGACGGCAAAAATCAATGACTTCCTGTTCGGTGAGGGATTTGTCTTTTTTAACGACAAATACTTTCACGACCTCTCCGGATTTTTCATGAGGAATACCGACAGCAGCCACCTCCAGTACTTTTGGATGGCCGGCCACCACCTCTTCGATCTCATTCGGGAAGACATTAAACCCGGAAACGAGGATCATATCTTTCTTACGGTCGACGATCTTGAAATATCCTTCCTCTGTCATCAAACCGATATCCCCGGTGCATAACCAGTTGTCGATGATGGTTTCTGCAGTATCTTCCGGACGGTTGTAATAACCTTTCATCACCTGAGGCCCCTTGATCTGAAGTTCACCAACTTTTCCAATCTCCAGAGGATTGCGCTCATCGTCTACAACGCGCATGTCCGTTGAAGAGATCGGCAAGCCGATAAAACCAACATGTGCTGTTTTATCTAGTGGATTGATCGTCGCCACAGGAGCGCTCTCTGTCATCCCATAACCTTCGGCAAGGGTGCAACCGGTAACCTGTTGCCATTTCTCCGCAACAGGGCGCTGCACGGCCATACCACCACCCACAGTGATTTTTAAGGCGCTAAAGTCGATGCTTGTAAAGTCCTTGTGGTTGAGCAAAGCGTTAAATAAGGTATTTACCCCTGTCAGCAAAGAGACAGGCTCCGCTTTCCAGGCCTTGATAACAGATGGAAGATCACGCGCATTGGTAATGAGAATACTTTTGGTACCAATACTCATCAACGCAAGACAATTCACTGTAAAGGCAAAAATATGATACAATGGCAGTGGACAAAGCGCCGTTTCTTTTCCGTCCTCGAGATAAGGCATCATCCATGCCCTTACCTGAAGCATATTGGCAACCATATTTCGGTTGGTGAGCATGGCGCCTTTAGAAACCCCTGTAGTACCTCCCGTATACTGAAGCAAAATAACTTCATCAGGTTCGCCGGCGTGATTTGGTAACGAGAATTTCTTCCCCTGTTTGAGGGCTTCCATGAAATTCACTGTATTTGGAATGTTATATTTTGGAACCATTTTCTTCACGCTGCGCACCACGAAGTTTACAATAGTACCTTTTACAGCCCCAAGCATTTCCCCAATACTGGTGAGGATCACGGTTTTGATATTCGTTTCTCCGATGATTTGTTCCAGGTTAGCCGCAAAGTTTTCAGCGATGACCACAGCTTTGGCGCCCGAGTCAGCAAACTGATGTTTCATCTCCCTTGGTGTATACAGCGGGTTGGTATTTACAATGACCAGTCCTGCACGCAGGGCTCCAAAGAGAGCAATTGGATATTGCAGCAAATTGGGCATCATCAGGGCGATTTTGTCCCCGGGTTCAAGACCTCTGGAAAGCAGGTATGCTCCAAAGCTTTTGGACATTTTATCAATTTGATCAAATGTCAGGCCTTTGCCCATACAGGAAAAAGCCACCTGTTTACGATATTTATCAAAGGTAGCCTCCATCATTTCGACTACCGAACAAAATGCTTCAGGGTCGATATTTGCCGGAACTCCTCCGGGATAATTTTTTAGCCAGGGACGCTGTTCTGCCATAACTTTGGTATTGTTTTAAAAGTGATTTGTTTGGTTCCATTTTTTCAGCAATAGGCGGGTTTGCCAACTGAATATATGTTTAAATTTTAAATCATTGTAATCGAGCAATTTACCCGCCTGAATAATTTTGAAGCAAAAATGGATAACTGAATGAAGTGGATTATTGGAATAGAAAACCCATTACCATCCATCCAATTTTCCATTTCATCCACTTTCCCCTCTGAATTTGGAATAAAATTGCACTATTATCAAAATTGTCCAATTAAATTTTAAACCATACTCTGAATATATGGGCGAGTGTTAAAATTACAAATTTTCACCTGAATTCAAACAACAAGGGCAAAAAAGTGACCGAATTCCAAGGGTTTTTCAAAATGTTTTCACCGACTTTAAAAACTTCAAAACAGTAGTTTCAGCGTTTCATTTTGTTAAATCAAACCACATTGAAAATATCTGTTTTATTCTAATACCGAAAATCGTTGGTCGTTCACCGTCAGCCGTAAACCGTTCCAACTGTCCCGGCAAAGACAGTAAGTTACATTTTGGAACAGGAAACGGTATAAATCCATGTTTGCCCTTTAATTTCCACAACTATTTTGAAAAAAGATTGTAGTAATTGTAATCAAATGAATTTCAAGGAAAATAATATTGTGACGAACATCACATCATTACTTGAAAAACTAATTTAATTTTGTGATTGAATTGAAAAAAATCAAAATTTATGCCAACAAAAAAAATGACTAAAGAGGTCTTCAAAGAAGTCTTCTTTGACTATACGACAGAGAAAGATTGGAATTACAAGCCGGATGTACCTGCGATAATTGATTTTTATGCGGACTGGTGTGGTCCATGTAAAATGGTTGCCCCGATTCTTGAGGAGCTTTCCGAAGAATACGGCGACAAAATCGATATTTATAAATGTGATACAGAAGTTGAACAGGAGTTAGCAGGTGTCTTTGGTATTCGCAGTATTCCAACAATGCTTTTTGTACCGACCATGGACAAAAACAAGCAGCCAATGATGCAGGTTGGGGCTTTGATGAAGCCACAACTGAAACAGGTAATCGATAACGAGCTTTTGAATTAAGCTTTAACGGCAAGGAGTAACGCTCATTAGTTACGCTTGACCAATAAAGGAATCTAATACATTCAATCGACAAGCAATTGCATTGATTTTTTCAAGCAATTAAGGTGAAAAGCCCGGACCTTTGGCTCCGGGCTTTTTTATTGTCCCTTAAGTTCCTCCTCCACCTGTACGTGTAAAAGACCTAAGTTGAAAACGGCAGACTAAAGTCTGTTCTACAATGTTTTTTTTAGGTTAACTCTTCAAAAATTCCTTAAGACCTCTTGAAAATCCCTTATCTTTGGATGCAAACAAGCCATAAAACACCGACTTTCATGAGAAAATGGATCAATAAAGGGTTCAAATATTATGCAACTTTCCTTCACCGTCGGGAAATGCAAAACCTGAGGAATCCTGTCCAAACGCAGAACCAGGTATTGCGCCAGTTGATCCAGGGAGCCAGAGATACCGACTGGGGAAAACGACATGGCTATCGCAGCATCCGAACGCCCGAAGCATTCGCTGCACAAGTTCCCATTCAGGATTATGACAGTCTGAAACCGTTTATCCAGCGCATGATGCACGGTGAAAGGGATGTTTTGTGGAATGGACAGGTTCAGTGGTTCTCAAAATCTTCCGGAACCACCAATGACAAGAGTAAATTCATCCCCGTCAGTCGTACCAATCTTAACAAATGCCACATCAAAGGCAGCTGGCATACCATGATGTGGTTTTACCAAAACCGTTCTGATGCCCGGCAATTTGAAATGAAAACATTGCTGATGGGCGGTAGCCTCGACCGTTTTGAACCACATCCAAGAACACTGATCGGTGATGTTTCTGCCATCATGATCCACAACATGCCTACCATCGGGAAGATGTTCTTTACCCCTGACCTCAAGACAGCTATCCTGCCGGACTGGGAAGAAAAGCTGGAAAAAATGGCCCAAATCTGTGCCCGGGAAGAGCGTATGGTGAGTATTGGCGGTGTTCCCACCTGGACCATTCTGTTCCTGAGAAGGATTCTCGAAATAACCGGTAAGGACCACATGCTCGAAGTATGGCCAAACTTCCAGGCTTATATTCATGGTGGCGTCAGTTTTGACCCCTACCGTAAACAATTTGAGAAATTTTTCCCTTCTGATAAAATCAGTTATCAGGAGATATACAACGCATCTGAAGGATACTTTGCTGTTCAAAATGATTTTGACGATCCAGGGTTATTACTGCTTTTAAACAACGGCATTTATTACGAGTTCATTCCTATCGAAGAATGGGGTAAAACCAATCAGAAAGCCGTTACCCTTAAAGATGTTGAGATAGGAAAGGACTATGCGCTGGTTATCAGTACCAATGCTGGCCTTTGGCGTTACCAGGTAGGTGACACCATTACTTTCACCTCTCTCAACCCTCCAAAAATAAGGGTAACCGGACGTACCAAACAGTTTGTCAACGCTTTTGGCGAAGAAGTTATGGTAGCCAACACCGACAAGGCTCTTGCAATGACCTGCCGGGTGATGGATGCTATTGTATCCGAATATACCGTAGCTCCTGTTTATCTCGATGGGACCGAAAAAGGAAGCCATGAATGGCTGGTTGAATTTGAAAAAGCTCCGAAGGATATCGAAAAATTTTCGAACCTTCTGGACATCAACCTTCAAAAGGTCAACTCTGACTATGAAGCCAAACGCTATAAAGATATGGCACTGGAATGTCTGAGAATGACGGTTTTACCCAAAGGTACCTTCCTCAACTGGATGCGTGCCCGTGGAAAAGTCGGTGGACAGAATAAAGTGCCACGCCTGGCTAATGACAGGAAGTATGTGGATCAGATATTGGAGTTTTTCCAGGAAGAATAATACTCACTACCTCCTGAAGCTTTTCCACGTCTCCCGTACCACCTTACGCTCCAATATGGCTACCCCTAACAGGTAGGCTATCATCAATAAGGTATTCACCAATAAAATATTGATTAAATTCTCACCGAGTAACGGTCTGGCGAGGGTACTCAAATAATATACGCCGACTGCAAAAACTACATAAAACAACATCTTTGGAATCCTGTAAGGAATAGGGTAATAATGTCGTCCGGTAAGATACCCCAAAACCGCCATAAACGTAAAACAGGCAAAGGCTGCCCAGGCAGCTCCGATAATGCCTAATTTAGGTATCAAAATGAAATTCAAGGATAAGGTAACCACCAAACCGGCAATGGCAATGTATGCACCTATTTTTGTTTTGTCTTCCAATTTGTACCAGATGGAGAAATTATAATATATGCCAAGAGATAAATAAGCAAGTAATAATACCGGAACGATATTCAGCCCCTCCCGGAAATTACTCGCTATCAGGTATTGTACCAGGTCGAGATAGAGTAATACTCCCAGGAAGAATAAACTGCCAACAAAAGTAAAGGCTTGGGCAACTTGCGCATAGACCTGTTTTGACCCTCCTTCTCCAGCATGGCGGAAAAAGAAGGGCTCTGCAGCAAACTTGAACGCCTGGGTAAAGAGGCTCATCAATACCGCAATTTTCACACAGGCATTGTAGATTCCCACCTGTGCAATATTCTCCTCATAACTGCCGGAAAGCAATCGTAACGGGAGATACCTGTCTGCCATTTGATTGGCCATACCTGCAATGCCTACTACCACGAGCGGCATCGCATATAACATCATTTTTTTCCAAAGTTGTTTGTCGAATGAAAAAGAAAAAGCAGGAACTGGTTCTGCCCCTTTTCCAAACTCCCTGGTTCTTCGGAAATACAATGGCAAAAGCAGCAAAAAAGTACCGATACTGGCGATCAGGTTGGAGATAAATACAAAGGTCAATTTTTTATCAGGGCTGTAAAGTTCAGCAGCGGATTCATTGCCTGATTGTGCAAGGTATGGCACCAACTCAAGGAAAAATAACAGAAAAATCAGGTTGATTACCACGTTGAACAACTTGTAAATAGCAAACCTGATAGGGCGGTTTTCCAAACGAAGCCTGGCAAAAGGTATGGCTGCCAGCACATCAAAACCAATGATCATAGCAAACAATATGACGAACAGATTGTCTTCCGGCTTTAACAAAAAACCGGAGATGGGACGGGATAACAGTACCAGTATCCCCACAAAAACAATAGTACTTGTGATTAAACTGATAGCTGCCGTGGAAAATGTCCGGTCGCGATCTTCTTGTTTATTACCAAATCTGAAAAAGGCAGTTTCCATGCCATAGGTCATGATGACCATCAACAGAGCAGCATAAGCATACATGATTCCATGCTTTCCGTACTCTCCCAGGGCATCATTAAATTTGAAGGTCAGATATGGAGTGACGATGATAAAATTGAGCAACCTGCTGAGGATGTTGCTCATACCGTAAATGACCGTTTCTTTGGCGAGGCGCTTGACTTGTTTAGACATATCTGGTACAAATGACGGGTCACTTTAATATTTGGAAATCAACACCTTATAGCTCTTGCTTTGTGCATCAAAATGGATGATGGGATAATTGGAAAAATGGAATTGAGATTTTATTCATCGATCATACTTGTCCATTTCATCTGGCATATCCAATTCATCCAATTTAACTAATGTTTCCATGATAAAAAACCCAATTCAAGGTGAAACCCAATTCATTTTTAAGGTCCACCTTTGTTCATAAAGCTTTGAAAAATTTCTTTGCGAAGCAAATTAATGATAATTTCGCTTGATAAACGCAAAAAGAAAGTCAAATTTTATTGGCAAATAGAAGGAAATGGTAGACATCGACTTGTTAAGTAAAGTATGTAAAGTGCCGGGAGCTCCCGGTTTTGAAAATAAAATCAGGGAAGCGATTATTGAAGAAGTAAAACCCCTGGTCGACGATTTATACATTGATAATCTTGGAAGTGTAATAGCTGTCAAAAAAGGGCTTTCCGATAAAAAGGTCATGATCGCAGCGCATATGGATGAGATTGGCTTCATCGTCACCCATATTGATGATGACGGTTTTATCCGCTTCCACACCCTCGGTGGATTTGATCCCAAAACACTTACCTCTCAAAGAGTCATCGTTCACGGCAAAAAAGATATTATTGGAGTAATGGGTTCCAAACCCATCCACATGATGAAACCTGAAGAACGGACCAAACAACTTCCCATCAGCGAATATTACATCGATGTCGGTATGACTAAAGAGGAGGTGGAGGAAATCATTTACGTTGGTGCTCCGATCACCAGAGAAAGAGAACTGATCGAAATGGGCAATTGCGTAAACAGCAAATCTCTGGACAACCGCGTTTCTGTCTATATTCTCATTGAAGTTCTGCGAGCTTTGAAGGAAAGAGAAGTTCCCTATGATATTTATGGTGTTTTCACGGTTCAGGAAGAAGTAGGACTTCGTGGCGCCATTTCTGCAGCTCACCTGATCGACCCTGACTTTGGTTTCGGACTCGATGTCACCATTGCTTTTGATGTCCCAGGATCCAATGGCCATGATCGCATTACCAGCCTTGGCAAAGGTGCCGCCATCAAGATCATGGACGGTACGAGCATCAGCGATTACCGAATGGTGGAATACCTGAAACAAATGGCCGATAAATACTCCATAAAATGGCAACCGGAGATTCTTCCGGCGGGAGGAACTGATACTGCCGGCATTCAGCGTTATGGCAAAAAAGGAGCCATTTCCGGAGCTATCTCTATCCCGTTACGCAATATGCACCAAACCATTGAAATGGCCCATAAGGAAGATATAATGAATTGTATCGAGCTGTTAAAAGCTGCCGTAATCAATTTGGGTAAACACAATTGGGAATTTTAAATCGGTTGCTAGTTGCTGGTTGCTAGTTGCTGGTTTTTTTTAACCAGTAACCAGCAACCAGTAATCAGCAACCAGTATGCAAATAAAATCAAAACTCCCCTCAACGGGAATGTCTATCTTTTCCGTCATGACTGCTATGGCCAGAAAATATAATGCCATCAATCTGGCCCAGGGGTTCCCGGATTTCGAATCGTCACAAAAACTCAATGAACTCGTTTTTAAATACATGCAAAAGGGGTATAATCAATATGCTCCTATG
>QQUB01000218.1 GCA_008501835.1 Bacteroidota bacterium | reverse complement strand
CCGTGACAGCATTTCATTCGTTGATGGATTGTATCCTTCATCATAATCACCATCCTTATCCACATCCTGATTTTGTTGTCCACTCAAAATGTATTCCCTTTCCTCATCCGTAATCCACGGATGTGATTTCGGAGGTGCTTTTACCAATATCAGCCATGGAATCAGCCATAACAAACCGGTAAGCCCGACCAGGATGAAAATCATTTTCCAACTAAAAATAATAGTCAGAAACGCAATGAGCGGAATGGAAATAATACCTCCGATAGCAGCACCGGAGTTAAAGATCCCCTGAGCTAATGCCCGTTCTTTCGTGGGGAACCATTCCGCATTCCCTTTCGTGGCCCCGGGCCAGTTTCCAGCTTCGGCTACACCCAATATAGCTCTAAAAATCCCAAAACTGAGTAATCCTCTTGCTACCGAATGGAGGGCTGTTGCAATTGACCAGACTCCAATAGACAATACAAAGCCTAATCGCGTACCGATCCAATCAAAGATCCTCCCGAAAATTGCCTGGCCAAAGGCGTATGAAAATACGAATATAACAGAAATGATTGCATATATTTCCTTTCGCTCATCATCCGTATTATCAGGATATAGGTCAACAGCAATTTCTGGCCAAAGTACACTAAGCGATTGACGATCAATGTAGTTAATAATGGTAGCTATTGCAATAAGGGCAATTACCCACCATCTTAGTCCTTTTAATTTCATAATTTTTGTTTTTTTGGTGTCAAGTTTCCAGTACAATACAATCCTTGTACAGATGACACAATGCTAGAGCTTAAGCTTCTTCTTTATCACCAAAGTAAGAAACCCCTTCACCGGTTAGGAAATCTTCGCGAACCGGACTAAATACGTCAATCAAAATTCCTTCTTCAAGGCAAATGGCACCATGCACGAGACTTGGCTCAATATAAACCCCGTCACCTGCTTTTACAATTTGTTTGACACCATCTATGGTAAATTCAAATTTACCTTCGGCGCAATAAGTTGCCTGCGTATGAAAATGATGATGAGGTGTTCCCTCTGCACCTTTTTCAAATTTAACCTTCACCATCATTATCTGGTTATCCCATCCTAAAAATTTCCGGGAAACTCCTCCCCCTAATTCTTCCCACTCCATCTGGTCGGTTAAAATGTATTTTTCGCTTTTTCTTTCCATGATATTAATTAAGTTTCAAGTTTATTCTATTTTTTAATCAAAGTAATTGGTCCTTTCCATTTGTATATTACCCCATTTGCCTCAAGTGAATGATTAGCCGTTTCAGAATTATTTAAATTGGCTATCGCCAACTCCCATTTTAAGCCATTTTCTTTGCTTAAACTCACAATCGTGTACTTGCCGCTGTCATATAAAATATCTACGGAAGAAACAGTAGCAAAAGGACTTAATGGGATTTCCGACACCGGATTATAGGTTCCATGAGATTCTATAATATTAATAAATATGGCATCTTTCACACTAGACTTTCGGTGAATATAAACAGGATCATGACGTAAATTAAAGTTCGGGTCATTGGCTCCTCCCCTGGCCAAAATTATTTCATCGCCTTTTTCAGTTGTACTTGAGACAGTAAAAAACTTGCCATTGGCAAACCAGGTCATTTGATGAAATGGCTGATCCGGAAAACCACTGGCTTCATGCCATAGATGCTGATAGCCATACTTTTCACCCAGTGGTTTTAATGCTGAGACATTGGTCTTTAATGTTGCAGAAGTAGACAACAAATGTCCATGAAACCATAACGGAAAATCCATTTGTTTTTCTGTGTCAGCAGACACCCTAAACACATCAATCACTAACGGATTTCTGAAGTGTTCATCCTTAACTAAAGCGAGTGTCCTTTGCATTTCCACACCTGGATAGGCATGATTATCCCTGGCACTAATAGCCAGAAAATCTTTATTATCAGCCTTGAAAAAATGTAGGTCAGGAGAATGTTTTTCTCCTTTTTCTACCTTCCCTTCAAAGTGGGATACTTCATTTATTGTAACAGTATTATGCGCAACAGTTTGTTTTGCAAAGGTTTTATTTTCAGGCAAATAACGCCCACCGCCCTTTTGGTCGATATTTACCCACCGGGCAGATCCGTAATCCTGGATTACTTCTCCGGTTTCATCATATAAGGCATAGGTTAGTTTGTCAAAATGACCATGGCCCATTCCCTGGGCTGTAAACTTCATGACCAGGCAGGTCTCATTCTCATTTTCGTTAAACGACCTTAAAATGGCAAGGCCTCCCTCATCACCATTATTTCCATCTGTGAAAAGCATGGAATTCAGCTTTAAGGATGCCGCTTTTCCAGATTGAATGGCTTTGGCTACAGCCATTCCTGTTTCATCTAAAAGTACTCTATTTTGCAGTTGAGCTATAGACAACAAATCTGCATCTTGCCCGCAGTGATAATAGATATTATCAACAGCTGTTATAACTTCCCGTGCTCGCCAGGACATTCCTTTTTGAGCATCATTGATTGGGAAAAACAGCCCGTTAGGATCGGTTTGATGCAAAAGAGCATAAACCGATTTCTTTAAAATACTGTCCCTGTAGGCAAGAATATCAAGTTCAGGCTGATTATTCACCAGGGCTTTTCCAAACTTTAAAAATGGAAAAATTGCATATCTCAGATAATAAGGACCCTCTGTGAAATATCCGTCCGGTGAAAAAGAATGGTCCAGTTGTGCAAGGAAACCTGCTTCATTTTGATCTTTCAGTTTGATGAAGCCATTATCGTCATCACGCAGGTCTTCAGGAATATTATCTTTCTGCAGGCCATATAAAGCCCTGTTTAACAAAACAGAGTCTTCCATCACAATGGCAATCATGCCCACGGCAGCATTGGCCCAGGTACTGTGGTTGTGAATACGATTGAAGAATTGAGGATTCCCAATAGATAGGAAATCTGCAAATGGTTTGAACAGATCCTTTTCAAGTTTTTCCCTTTCCTGTTCTGAAAGAAAATGATAGATGCAGTCATAGGCCTGAGATACATATACCAGCCAATTGGCATCATTTAAACATTGCCAGAAAATCTTCCCGGTCGCATAGGACCTCTTTGTTGGATGTAATGGCAATTCGGGATACATTTTTGCGTAGGCCAACAGCATATCCCGGACGTAAATCGCATATTTTTCATCGCC
>QQUB01000718.1 GCA_008501835.1 Bacteroidota bacterium | reverse complement strand
CAAATTAGTTGTGTTATTACGAAAATCCAGTCTCAGAGAGACGGCATCTCATAGCATGGTACGTCAGTGCCTTGCTAGGAATTGAGAAATTCCTAGTTCCATCGGAACGACACAATTAATTGATTATGAGTCTAATTGTGCCGTTCCCATGGAACTGGATTTATTTTGCATTATTACATGGCACTGGCGTACCATGCAATAATATGCCATGCCTCTGGCATTGATTTATTCTAATTTGGCGCTAATCCATTGGTCGGGGAAGCGCAAGGTACGCAAAGAGAAAAAAACCTCAATCTCATGGGAGCGACATTCCTAAATATCCGCTTTTTTTATTTCTAGGAGTTGAAAAATTATGGGTAATTATTGTTCGTCAGAAACTCCGCATCAAGGTAATATAAACTCCTGTCATTTTTGTCTACATAGATTGTCGTCGATTTATGTTGATCAAGAGTAAAACTTAAAGTAGCCTTATCTTTATTTTACCACTCATATACCCATGTATAAGTTGTGAATTTTGTTTTCGGAGCATCATGTAATTTTTCATCATTTTGTTCAGGCCATGTTTCACGAGCCCGACACGTTAACCTTAATCCACCTTTAAAATAAAAAGGATCTCTTTCGTGAATTCTATAGGCAGCAAATTTTGCGTTTTCTTTATCGAAATACGTCAAACCAGCTAAATCATTGGCAAATCGGCCGGAAATAAAATAAAAAGTTCCCAGAAAATAATCTTCCAAACCAGACGACAAAAATGACATCCTCCGGTTTCTTTTATATTTTTATTCTGAGCGGTAATCTTAATTAGTTTACCAAATGGAATCTTAATGGTATTATACAAGCCTAATTTTAACTTTCGTTTTATTTTGATGAATATAGAAGTGGTTCTGAGCTGTAAGCTTAAGTTATCGGGGGAATCTGTTTTATGCATGATTAAGGAAGAGGTAATTCTTTAATTTTGTTGAAGATTTCGGTATGCTGAGCCATCCGTTTTTATCTCCACACTATATTTATACCAGTCTCCAGAACCCCAATTTAATAAGATACTCTTTCCTTCCCATTTTCCTAAAAATTCTACAAGGACCCATCTGCTTCCAATTTCGTAAATGTTGTCAACCTTGCAATCTATTATATCACCATTAAAATTCGAATTTTCCCAAGCTTGATGAAAGATTTCGCAATAATCTTCATCGGTGAGTCCTTCTCTGTTAATTCGTTCTCTTTTTTTTCTAAGGTCCTCCTCTTCTTTGAGCTTCTTTTGTTTTTTTGCCATTCTCTCTAATCTTGCTCGCTCTATGATTTCTTTTCGCTCTTTTTCCCATCGAATTCTTTGTTCTTTCTGTTGTTTAAGCCGTTCTTGTTCCTTTAGTTCATTTTGCTTTATCTCTTGAATCCGATTCTTTGCCTCATCTATAAAAAAGCCAAATCGATTAAAATAAATAAACTTTTGATAGCTGTCTATTGTGTTTTCTTTGATGGCATTGTTATAATCAAACTTGTCAAGCTCCCTTTTTATTTCTGTTGAAAAAAGACCATCTGGAAATTTTTCGATATAGTAGTTGCAATTCTCCTCGTCATAACCATACTGTTTCTTAGCTTTTAAGTAAACTTGTCTATCCCAGTTTTTTAATACTGTTTCTACATTTAAATTATCTTTGAAACTAAGGCAAAAAGTTTCATATAACTCAAACGATACACTATAAGTACTTAAAGCTTCCCCAATTTTGTTAATTAAAGCAGCTTTGTTGATAAGGTCAGGGTTTTCATTCAGAAATTTGAAGCTTTGTTTTATTAGTTCATCAGCGCTTTCATTATTAGTGAGAATCAATTCTTTGGAATATAATGAATTGATTTTTGATATAATTTCAACTTCGCAAGTTTCAACCATTCCTTTGTTGACTAGGAACCTTAAGATGTTGGGGTCAGTAATTTCCTTAAGAAATCTACAATAGCATTCCTCTTCTGAAAGATATTCCAGATGGTGGTCAAATTCCGATTCTTTACCATTTTTTCCATTGCTAGTTATCGTAAGGACAAATGGTCGATTCAAGTCTAAAATAAATTTTTGTGTAAAGTCTTCCTTGTATTTATAGATCCTTCTTAGATGAGATTGGTTACTGTTATGGTAGTTTTCAGGCTTTGATCGAGCAAATTGATTACCTACTACTTCAAACTTGCCATTAAAAAGGTCATTCCCATTATTTATAGGTGAGTCATCAATAATATGATAAATTATATAGTTTGGATTAGTTACAATGTGATTGCCATACAGAAAAGATCGGTCGTTTGAGATAAGAAGTTTTCCTCGAGAGAAACCAATTCTGAAAAACTTATCCTCTCCAAATGAGCTTGGCTTATTTTCTTTTATGTACCGACAGAATCCTTTATCAAAAAGTCCAATTTTATATTCAGGGTGCTTTAAATCGAGAACATTATTTGTCTCATAAAATGTCCCCCCTCTACTTTCAAAAGTGTTAATTTCATTTTTTGTAATAGATATAAATTTTTCCGTCCCATTTGTAAAAGTACTTTTTATCAGATAGCCATCTTCATCTCTAAGGATTTCTTTCAGCGCGCCATTTTTATCATACTTTTTCAGGAACACTATAGATTTATCTTTATTAATTTTTATCCATTCTTCTAATTCTCCATCCTCATAATAGTCCATAAATTCGAATGGAAAATTATTATCATATCTGATGATTTTTGAAATCTTGCCATTTTTTAAATACCATGTACATATACCATTAAACCTGTTATTTTTTTCTTCGTTTCGATCAATAAAGGTTAATTCCCCTTCCCATTTCAATTCTCCTGAAATGTAATAGTCTCTTGTGGTCCCTTCTGGTTTTCCTTTTTTATTTAAATAAGTTATTCGGTAAAAATGGGCTTTTGAGGGAGAATCTACTTCTTTCATTTCTTCATTATAAAATAATTTATGAGTTGTTTGACTACTTAAATGAAAAAAGCATAATAGTAAAAACCCAATCAGGAAATATTCTTTTTTAGTCATCTTTAGTTTATTTGTTTTTGAAGTTGCTTATAACTCGAGACTTTAAATTAATCTTAGTTATATTAGGGAATAAACAACCTTGGTTGAGGTACAATTTACTGTTTATTCTTTAGTGATTTGACACTTGAAAAATTTAAGCTAAAAGCACTCTATTCGTTCTCCTGTAACCTTTCACTTTCAAATTCCTCCGTCCGTTTGATCTGCTCCTCCAGGTCCCATTCAAAATCAAACCTGTTCTTCAAAAATTCGGCAATAGGGCCGAGGCCAATCTCAGCCCTTCGTTTATCGATATTGGCAGGGTCATAAACCGGCCATACATTAAAGCTTTTGGTTTCCGGGTAATACTTCATCTGACCGCCATAGATTTGCAACTCACCCTTGTCGGTAGCCAATCTGTCCTGTGCCCGAACCAGGAATCTGGCTTCCAGTTTTTGGTCGAGGACGGCTTGTTTCATCAACGGGATATAATGCTCCCGCGTTTCCTGTTCTGAATGTTGGAGTACATTGCAGATGGTATGATTGCCCTGTGTGTCATTTATTGTGGTGTCCGGCCAACCGTGTGTGTCCAGGAGGTTGCGGATTTTTTGGATGTTTACGGCATGATTCTCTTTGTATATTTTCTGGTATACCGCTGCTTCTGCGGATTCGGCGCCATAGATTTTTATCAGGGAATCCCTGATGGATATGGGCTCCTGCTCCATTTGCCAGATGGTGTCGAGGAAGGTGGTTAGGTTTTCGGGTGTGTTTGAAGGGGCCTTTGAGTTTTGTTGGGGGGAGCAGGCGATAGCGAGCAGTAAGGTTGAAATTAGAAGATATTTCATGTTTATTATTGGGTGTTTTAGAATGCTATTTTTTTCGGATTTTGACTTTCGTCGCAATAAATTTTACATCGATATTATAAGATTGTACTGCATTAGAATTAATGAACCAAAGAAATAGTTTTTCCTTTTTGGAAGGAAGATAATATTTTTCTTTGAATGATTTTATTTACAAGGTTTCGTTTAAATGAGCGTTGTTAAATTTTAACTGCTTTAAAGGAATTCCGTTGAGCGTATGGGATTTAAGCCAGTTGCTTACAATAGCGAGTGAAACTACATATTGTAGACACCGCCATTAATGTCGAGCGTAGCACCCGTAATAAAACCGTCGTACTCAGATGCCAGATATAAAACCGCACGAGCTACGTCATCTGAGTTACCTGCTCGTTTTATAGGGATGGTAGCTGTTGTTGCAGCCGCTGATTCTTTGGTTGTATGCGTGTTGTGAAAGGAGGTTCCAAGGATGAGCCCGGGAGCAACGGCGTTGACCCTTATCCCCTGAGGTCCTAATTCAGAAGAGAGGGCTCTTGTAAAAGTTAAAATAGCTCCTTTACTGGTGGAATAAGCCAGAGACCCCGGGTGACCTCCTTTACGTCCGGCAAGTGATGCCAAATTTACAATACTGCTGTTATCATTTTTGGCCAGATAAGGAGATGCTGCCCGCGTTACAAACATCATGGATGTGAGGTTGATATCCATTACCTTATTCCAGAATTCAGTCTCCATTTCGTTCAGCCTTTTACGGTCAACAAGTGAACCTGCATTGTTGATCAGTATATCCAATCCACCCAATGCTTCTACTGTTTTTTCAACCAGGGAAATCGCATCAGCTTCTTTTGTTAAATCGCCGCTTAAAGCCACCGCTTTTTGTCCTTTGCTAATGGCGTATTCCGTCAATTGGATTGCAGTATCAGCGCTGGAAAAATAATGAATGGCAACATTGGCTCCACTATCAATGAAATGTCTGGTGATGGATTCGCCGATACCCTGTGCTCCGGCTGTGATGAGAATGTTTTTCCCTGTTAATTTATTATTGGTATTCATGTTTTTCTTAAATCATTAAAGTTAATAACTGTATTGAAATCAAAATTGATCGTGATGGATGGTGCTCTTTTGATTAAGAAAGAGGCATAGATGACATCAGTCATTCATACTTCCTATCGAAATGGAATAACACTTTATGAGGAAAAAAAATCCCGAATAAAATTTTATCCATATTCTTAGTCCTGTTCCAGCTACTGATAATGCAGCAATAATATCAGTCCCAAAATAAATAACCATTGCTGAGTGACAATTGCCGCAATTCTTTCGACCAATCCTGCGAACCGGGTTTCGACAGATAAGCCTCCGGCTATGCCCATTACCACCGTTGCTCCGACGGTTATGAATGAATAGATATCAAATCCCGGGGAAAAACCTGCTTTTCTTGCCCATAATCCGATGAACAAAGTTGATAAAATCGAAAAAGGAACCAGTCCGCCAAAAACAAGAATTTTATGTAGCCGGCCAGCCCTGGTTTCCGGTTGCCCGGGGTCATCCTGAGGAAAAATTACGGTGCCAAATGTCGTCAATCCTAAGGCAATAATTAACCAGGCGCCGATTTGTCCAATGCTATAAATACTTTCCCACCCATTAATAAACCATAATACGCCAAACCCAAAAATGATATGGAGTGCGGCGTATACCACCTGGATTGGTACCAACATTCTCTTATTTGGTGCACCGGGCGATAATAATTCACTTACCGAGTTGGAAATATGGCTGTAATCTTTTCTTAAGGCACCGCCCAGGAGGTACATGAAAATATAGATTATGGGTATCAGCATTCCTGAGAAGCAGAATAGTTTTAGGTTTGTCATCTTCTCTGATTTGATCCTTATTTGTATGCTAAAAATAATCTAAATAATATTCTTATCCCAGCAACAACCCCTAATTCCATCTCCCTTTTTTATTTCAAATATGAGACCAACAAAAATACCATTCAGCGCTCAGAGAGACATCCGGCTTTCTGCTTTTTTGAAGGTTCTTTTTTATAATCTATTAATTGGGCTATTGCTTTGCCTTTGAGCATTTGTAGCACCAGGAATCTTTTAATTCATTTTATATTTTTCTCTATATTCCGTTGGGCTAATCCCTTCTTTCTTTTTGAATAATCTTGAAAAATATTGGGGATATTCAAATCCCAATTCATACGCTACTTCTGCAATACTTTTATTCGGTTTCAATAAAATATTCTTGGCTTCATCTATCAAGTACAAATGCAGGTGTTCGGTGGTGGTTTTACCCGTTTCCTTTTTAAGTGTGTCGCTAAGGTAGCGTTGCGAAACCAGCATCTTATGGGCTATTTGTTCTATACTTGGAATGCCTTTTTCTTCCAGTAGCCCCGATTCAAAATAGGTGTCTAATTGCTGGTTAAATTGCTCCAGCAAATCATTCGATAGTTCTTTTCGGTTTATAAACTGCCTTTCATAAAAACGATTGGCATATTTTAAGAGGGTGCTCAACTGAGAAATGATGATCTCTTTACTAAAAGCATCCTGGTTGTTGTGATATTCTATTTCAATATTCTTAACAATAGGTTCTATCTGACTTTCTTCCTTTGGTGAAAGATGTAAGGCTTCGTTTGCAGAGTAGGAAAAGAAACCATATTTCTTAATTTGATGTGCTAATTCAGTTCCTTTGAGAAAATCTTCATGAAAGTTTATAGAAAAGCCTTTCTGCTCAAAAACTACGCTGTTATCCCATTGCAAAACTTGTCTTGGAGCCATAAAAACCATAGCTCCATTAGTGAAATCATACTTCGTACGACCGTAGTTTAAGTCCCCGGTGACTATCTTTTTAAAACTGATAGTATAGCAATCATGGGTAATCGGAGGTGAACTCTGTCTTGGGCATGGAAGCGTACTGTCCCCTGTTGCGAACATGACACTCAACATCGGGTGTTCAGGCCGTGGTAACCGCATATAATCGAAATATGCTGATAGTGTTTTGAAATGCTTCATTGTATCGTTCAATTTTTTAAGTCTTTTTCAACTAGTAATAATTGTTCCTTATAGTTTTCATGTCTCGCATTAGCATTGCTATCCACCAACATTATAACCGTCATCAGTGCAATAGTGGTAATGCCTATTGCCCTCCAAAGCGGAGTATCAACGAAAATGATCAACAACGCAGCAACTATAACAACTATAGGAAAGACTGTTAAAGCTATGGTTTTATATTCGTTTAAAGTTTTATCTGCACGATCAATTTCTGATTGCACAAAAGCAGGAGCATCGGTATTGTAAGCAGTTTCAAAACTTGAAATCCTTGATTTATTGGTGAAAAATAATCCAAGGCCTACCACCAAAAGGAAAGTACCCGCGATTAAAGTGGGGAATATGTATGCTTTTGCAAGTTCTGTTTTTCCAAACTGCCAAAAACCTATGGTTGCTACTACAAACATGACTCCGAAAAGGATGAAATAGGTTGATGCAAATGCTTCGGTTTTTGCCCAATCTGTGGCCGTTTTTAATATATCCATTGCTTTATGTTTTAAAGGTTCCCTACATCAATAATACAACTTTTGGGGCTACTTTGAAATAAGTAATTATGTGGACAGAACTAATTTAAATCAAATGTTTTCCTAAAGAGAAACGATGGTGTTATGCCGCCGAGGACCGCCAAGAAGCGCCGAGGGCCGCAGATTTATTTGTTTTTCTCCGCGAAACTCCCGACCTATTGGTACGGGATGTTCCATCTGCGAATCCTCAGCGGTACAACTCTCTGTGCCTCCATGATCGGATGGAATTTTGATCAAAACTAAATTTGTCCACTAACAAGTATTTTTTGCCTTTGATTTTTTTATTCGAAATCCCATTTAAACCCTGTTGCCTGTTCAGATACGGTCCACAACTTTTCAGCTACTGCTTTATCTTTTGCATGCGGCTCTATTTTATGTGCTCCAACAGGGCCAACCCAAAAACTACGTCCTGTAGGGCCATAAAAACCTTTCTGATCCAGATGCTCTTCCGTTGCACACATTAATTCCGGATAAGCACCTTTTTCAGCGGATTGTGTCAATGGAGACAATTTCATCAGACCAAATATAATCCTCATCATTAAACTGCCACTGGTTGAGATAAGGGAAGTTCTGGAAGAACCAGGGTGACAGGCATAAGCTTTAACATCTGTTTTACCGGCTTTTTCCAATCTATCCTGTAATTCATAAACAGACATAACCTGGGCCAGTTTACTTTGGCTATAAGCATTATTGCCTGTGTAATCTTTATCCCAGTTCATATCGTCAAATTTGATGGTTTTGATGCCCATATCATATCCCATACTGCCTACCGTCACAATACGTCCTTTGGATTTTTCAATTAAAGGGAAGAGCATACCTTGAAGTAAGAAATGACCGTAGTGGTTAGTGCCAAGCTGGCTTTCAAAACCATCAACGGTTATTTTCTGTTTGGGTACCTGGGCAATGGCCGCGTTACACATCAATGCATCGATGCGAGAAACTGAGTTTAAGACCTCTTCTGCTGCTTTTTTTACAGAGGCCAGCTCTGCAAGATCCATCTGGATGGCAGAAACATCTATATTATTACCAAGCTCTTGTTTCAAAGTCGTGATGACATCAGTTGATTTTTGAGGGTTACGGTTCAGCATAACTACTTTTGCCCCCTTAGAAAGCAATATCTTCGCTGCCTCAAATCCTGTACCGCTTGTAGTACCTGTTATCAAATAAGTTTTACCTTTTAGTGGACCGATTCTTTCCGGTGTCCATCCGTTTTTTCCAAATGTTGTATCACTCATGATCTTCGTTTTTATTTTTTAAAATTTAGCTTTCAATAAAATTATTATAGTGCAAAGATCGCCTAGGAAGGGTATTCATCTCTTAAACAAATTGGTAGATGTTGTATAAAATTTAGTAAAAAGCTGCTGTTTTATGTGGTAATGGAGAGAATTTGGGCTAACTCAAGAGGTGAGGTGGAAAGGTAGCCCTCTGTTTGTCGAAGCTTGCAGTAATGGCTTCAGGTGGTTTTGTAATAGCCTAAGAGGGATGGTTATGCCGAAAGTTCCATTTTATGATCTGAGTGTATGGAATTTAAGTTGTAAGCTTAAATTAACGGGGTGTCATTTAGATATTTTACCATATCAAGGTTGTCCAAATCATCGTGCCAAAATTCTCCGAGTGTCCGAAATCCATTCTTTAGATAGTATTTGACTGCCCTTTCATTTCTTAATTGAACACCTCCCCACAATATGATCTTTTTTGCCCCCTGATTCCGCAGCTCTGATTCCACAAAAGATAATAACAGGCTTCCTACACCCTGGGATTGAAATGCATCAGCTACAGAAGGTGCTAATATATAGTCGCTCTCCTCATTTATTCGGATAGAGTATTTTGCAAAACGATTTAATTCTCCTTCAGTCAACCCATTTTTTACTACAGCATAAGCGATGATAATTTCGTTTTTGATACAGACAAATGACTGATAGTCCTGATAGCTCCGGTGACAAATAGAAGTAATGGTCTCAAAGTCAAATGGATGGGGAGCAAAATACGATTTTGTTTCTCCTGATAATTTATTGAAATATTGAAATAATTTCTCGATATCTTCGGGAGCAGCTTTTTTACATTTGATCATATAATAGCTTTTTCTTTATATAATAGAACATCTATACTGCATCTGCAGTACGTAGCGAATACGGGATGACAAATGCCTATTCGTCGACATTTTGTTTTTGCTAATGAGCATTTGATTAGTTACGTATAAAAATACCGCTGTACCGTCCAATATGACAAATAACTACCAATTTTATTGTCTTTGATCAAGAACAATAACATCCAACTTTTTTGCAAAATATCTACAACAAAATCTTTCCACTCAATCCACTCAAAATCCCCTCATTTCTCCCTATCTTTAAAGGTTGAATTCAAACATGCTCTAAAATTTTTTTCAAATAAAACCTGTAACAATGTTGAAGTATATTTTTATCCTTTTTTTAGGTGCTGTGGCCCTGGTGGGTTGCAAGACCGAAAGTGCAGATGTAGCCGGTACTCAGGACAACGTACTGCTCGACCTTTGGGATACGCCATATGGTACCCCGCCTTTTGATGAGATCAAACAGGAAAATTATAAGCCTGCTTTCGAAGCGGCTATGAAAATGCACAAGGAAGAGATCGATGCCATTGCCGCCAACGAAGCGGAGCCTACCTTTGAAAATACCATCGAAGCCCTCGAGTACAGTGGGGAAGCACTGACCAAGGTGCAGAACGTATTCAGTGCCATGAACAGTTCGATGACGAATGACGACATGCAGGCCATTGCCAAGGATGTCTATCCTATGCTGTCTGCACACAGCGATGAGATCAACCTGAATGCGGCGCTTTTTGAAAGAGTGAAGGCCGTTTACGATCAAAAAGATGCCCTGGAACTGACTACCGAGCAAAGCAAATTGCTGGATGATTATTACAAAGGATTTGTACGCGGAGGAGCTAACCTCGAAGGGGAGAAGAAAGAAAGGTTCAAAAAGATCAATGAAGAATTATCTGTTCTCTCCGTTCAATTCGGCGAGAATGTACTGAATGAAACGAATAAGTTTGAAATTGTTCTGTCCACTGAAGAAGAGCTGGCAGGTTTGCCGGAAAGTGTGCTGGAAATGGGAGCTGCAGAAGCCAAAGCCAAAGAATATGAAGAAGGCAAATATGTCTATACTATTCAGCGGCCAAGTATGTATCCATTCCTGACCTACTCCACTAATCGTGATTTGAGAGAAAAGCTGTACAAAGGCTACATCAACCGCGGTGACAATAACGATGATCTTGACAACAAAAAGATCCTGGCTAAAATGGCGGCATTACGGGCGGAAAGAGCTCAGTTGTTAGGCTATCCCACCCACGCCGATTTTGTACTGGAAGAGCAGATGGCTAAAAACCCGGAAAACGTTTTTGAACTGCTGGACAAGCTCTGGAAACCTGCTCTGGAAGTGGCTAAAAATGAAAGAGCGGATATGCAGGCCATCATCGATGCGGAAGGTGGTGATTTCCAGTTGCAATCCTGGGACTGGTGGCACTATGCCGAAAAGGTGAAAATGCAAAAATACAATCTTGACGAGGAGGAATTACGTCCTTATTTTGAAGTGACTAATGTGATCAACGGTGTCTTTGGTCTGGCAACTGATCTGTGGGGGATGACCTTTGAAGAGATCGACGGCATTCAGAAATACCACGAAGATGTAAAAACATTCAAAGTACTCGATAAAGACGGTAACCACATGGCTATCCTGTACACGGATTATTTCCCACGAGAAAGTAAAAGGGGAGGAGCCTGGATGGATGTTTTTACCAAACAGCATAAAAAGGATGGAGCGTTTATCCACCCTGTGGTTTACAATGTTGGTAATTTTGCCAAACCAACCGGTGACAAGCCTGCCTTGCTGAGTGTGGACAATGTAAATACTTTATTCCATGAATTCGGTCATGCCCTGCACGGAATGTTGTCCCAGTGTACTTATCCGTCAACGTCAGGTACTTCCACGCCTAGAGATTTTGTTGAATTCCCTTCCCAGGTGATGGAAAACTGGTGCATGCACCCTGATGTATTGAAGAAATACGCTTTCCACTACGAAACCAAGGAGCCGATCCCGGATGAATTGATCCAGAAGATCTCCAATGCAAGTAAGTTCAATCAGGGATTTGCTACAGTAGAATATTTGGCAGCTTCCTACCTCGATTTGTACTGGCACACATTGACGGATACTGAGGAAAAAGATGCTGCACAATTTGAAAAGCAGGTGCTGGATGAGATTGGTTTGATTCCTGAGATCATTTCCAGGTACAGAAGTACTTATTTCAATCACATTTTTGCGGGAGGGTACTCGTCCGGTTATTATAGCTATGTATGGTCAGAAGTGCTGGACGCTGATGCGTTTAATGCTTTTGTGGCTACCGGTAATGTGTATGACCCTGAAGTAGCTGAGAAATACAGGAAGTATATTCTGGCGAGTGGTGGTAGTGATGATGCGATGGCGCTTTACCGTCAGTTCCGGGGTATGGATCCGGATATTAAGTATTTGCTGGCTAAGCGTGGGTTGGAGTAGGAGACGGTAGACGGCCAACGGCTAACGGTAGACGGTTTTGTTGGTTGTAAAATGAATTTCCCCCGCTGGCGGGGGAGGAAATAAATTGAGGTCTTTGTGTAATTGCACAAAGGCCTCAATTTATTTAGGGGGTGGATCCGGGGGGGCGGAGGTTTTCCTCCCCCTGAAAAAACCTTTGGATTTTTTCTGTCCCCCTCCGAAGGGGGATATTCTTGGCTATTTCGAAATTCTTTTAAACATTCCCGGGCCATTGGCCGGGCGCTCCTGGTATCCAAATTTGTGGTAAAATCTTTTTACACCCTCAGCTGCCATTAATCCGATGAAGGCGTTTTTGGGGGCTGATGTTTGGAGAAAGCCTTCGATTTGTTCCATGATAAGTTTTCCGATTCCTGTTTTTTGGTATTCAGGGCGAACGATGATA
>QQUB01000340.1 GCA_008501835.1 Bacteroidota bacterium | reverse complement strand
ATTTGCGCTAAGGAATCGAGGGAAATGAAAATTTGATGGATACTTTTGGTGCCTCTACCTGCCACGATGTGGCGGGACCGTGCTGTCCGCTGAAGCTACCATCATCCCTGGTACTGCTCGTCTCCCGGCGCGATATGCCGAGGACAGGCTCTGAGCCGACCTCCGCTTAACGCTCCGGCAGATAAATGAACAGGGCCTGCACCTCATAAAAACAACCAAAAAATGGCAAAAATTCTCGTAACCGGAGGATGTGGTTACATTGGAAGTCACACCATCGCTGATTTAATAGATAATGGTTTCGAAGTTGTTTCTGTAGACAATCTTTGCAATTCAACAGAAGCAGCGCTGGGAGGTATAAAGGAATTGACAGGTGTCAATGTCCAAAACTACAGGATCGACCTCGTCGACGAAAAAGCTACCCGGCAGATCTTCCTGGACCACCCCGACATCAAAGGGATCATCCATTTTGCTGCACTGAAGCTTGTTGGAGAATCTGTTGAAAAGCCTTTGTTATATTTCCGGAATAATATCAACAGCCTGCTGAGTATTCTCAATTGTATGGATGAATTTGACGTAGAGAACCTGATCTTTTCCTCTTCCTGTTCAGTATACGGTAATGCCAGAGCGCTACCCGTAACAGAAAAAACGCCCCTTCAGGAGGCAGAAAGTCCCTATGCCAGAACCAAACAAATGGGAGAAAACATCATACAGGACTACCTGACCAGCCGACAGGACCAAAATGCTATCCTCCTACGGTATTTTAATCCTGCCGGGGCCCACGACAGTAACCTGATCGGAGAATCTCCTACCGTACCTCCCTCAAATCTTGTCCCTGTCATCACAGAGACAGCCATCGGTAAAAGGGAAAAGGTGGTGGTTTTCGGAGATGACTACGCCACCCGGGATGGCAGTTGTATCCGGGACTACATTCACATCATGGATCTTGCCAATGCTCATACAAAAGCCTTGCAATATCTCCTTGACGATAAAAATTCAGACAATTGTGAGATCTTCAATTTAGGCATTGGCCAGGGGGTCACAGTGCTTGAGGCCGTAAACGCTTTCCTGGAAGCAACCAATGCGCCTCTGAATTATGAGATCGGCCCCCGCCGGCCAGGTGATGTGGTAGCTATTTTTGCCGATTATACCAAAGCCGCCGAATTATTAGGCTGGGAACCGACACGCGACATAAACGACATCATGCGCACAGCCTGGGAATGGGAGAAAAAAAGAGTGAAGTAGGAGAGGCTTCAGTTTGTAGTACCAGTACCAGTTGGCAGTACCAGTTAGCAGTACCAGTTAGCAGTACCAGTACCAGTTGGCAGTACCAGTTGGCAGTACCAGTAACAGTTGGCAGTATTGGGTTAAGGACATAATGTTATCAGAAATACTATTTTTTGGGAAAACAGTATTTCTCAGCAAAAACTTAAAATTCCCGGAACCTCTGAAACAATTTGAACCCATTGATCAAAAAATCTATTTTTTTCATCCTTTTATCGAGTATTTAAAACAATAAACTATTCAAAAGACGTTATTCGTAAAAAAAACAGAAAATTATGTTCAAAAAATTATTCTTTTTGCTTGTATTGACGAGCACTACTTTCTTGATGAATGCACAGACTGTTGAAGAAATTCTCAACAACTACTTTGAGAACACCGGCGGTAAGGCCACATGGGAGAAGCTGGAGTCTCAAAGAATGGAAGCAACCGTTTTTGTACAGGGTATGGAATTGTCCGGAACAATGACTTTTGCCAAACCTAACAAAAACCGTCAGGACATTTCCGTTCAGGGCATGCAAATTGTACAGGCTTACGATGGTGAAACTGCCTGGGGCATCAACCCTTTCCAATCCGGACCAGAACCTCAAAAACTACCTGCCGAAATGGCGGAAGACATGGAGGGACAGGATTTCCCGAACATCTACCTTAGCTACAAAGATAACGGCCACACTTTGGAACTTGAAGGAACTGAAGAAATCGAAGGTACAGAATGTTACAAGATCAAAGCCACACGTAAAAACGGCAAGGTTGAATACCATTTCTTTGACACAGAATATTTCATCCCGGTAATGGTGAGGACTACTGTATCATCTGGCCCTGCAGCCGGTCAGGCAAGTGAATTCTTCATGAGTGATTATGATGAAGTGGATGGCTTGATGGTTCCATTTTCATTGGAAAACAAAATGAACGGTCAAAGTGTCATGAAATTAACCGTTTCAAAATACGAAACCAACCCGGAAATTGACCACAGCATTTTTGCTTTCCCTGGGGAAGAAGAGGCTGTTGAAGAAGAGGAAGCAGTTGAGGTGGAATCTGTAGAAGAAGTACCTGCTCCAGTGGAAAAGGTTGAGAAAAAAGTAGAAAAAAAGAAAAAGGATAAGACTAAGAAATCCAAAAAGGATAAGCAGTAAATTTTTGTTACGGGTTACGGGTTGCGAGTTACTTCTTCTTGCAACCCGCAACTCGAAACACGTAACCCACAACCATTAATACACCGACGATTGTCGAATCAATTGCACTCCGTTCTCGCCTGGAGTTTCCAGCATTCGTTTCGCCCTGACCAGGGATTTTAAACGATATTCATTAAAATCTTCATCTCCTCGTCTCAGGCTTTCCACTTTCACCATTCCGGAAGAATGAATAATCTTTCCATTTCCCTTATAAATGGCCACATGAGTGATTTTTTCTTTGTCTTTATCCGTTGCCTTTCTTCCGAAGAAAAGGAGGTCCCCCGGTTCAAGGCCAGTTAAAGTTGTATCTGTTGGCACCTCTGTTCCTACATGCACCTGCTGAGAAGCATCCCGGGGTAAAATTATTCCATTAAGAAAAAATACCGTTTTGGTATAACCACTGCAATCCACCCCTTTACCTGAAGTCCCCCCCCACAGGTATGGTCTGCCTAGAAACTCATGGGCATCCGCCAGAATGTTTTCCGCAAGTGGATTCCGGGAATCAAGCCATCCACCATAATCCATTATGGCATCAGACTCCACCAAGGCTTCCCTTCCATCAGGGAAGGCGACCTTTGTCAGATTCTTTTCTGTTTCCCCAATATACTTCAAAATATTACCGGCAAGGAGGTCACTGCTTATTTCAGAACCATTTTCTTGCCCATAGTCAAATCCATATTGCGGAAGGAAAACAACCTT
>QQUB01000867.1 GCA_008501835.1 Bacteroidota bacterium | reverse complement strand
CCAATTGTAAAAACACCTCATCCATCACCTCCGCACCAAATTGCTGCTTCAGTTTCTGCGGAGTATCCATCGCTGCGATGACACCATCCACCATAATCGATACCCGATCACAATATTCAGCCTCATCCATATAGTGTGTAGTCACAAAAACGGTAATACCCCTTTCCGAAGCTTCATAGATCATTTCCCAAAACTGCCGCCGGGTGATCGGGTCCACACCACCTGTAGGTTCATCGAGAAAAACTATTTTAGGATCGTGAAAAAGCGCTACCGAAAAAGCCAGTTTTTGCTTCCACCCCAAAGGCAATTCACCGGTACGTTGTTTTACCGAATTACCCAACTGAAGGTCTTCCAGTAAGATCCTGGTCTTTTCCTTTATCTGTTTTCGGGATAAGCCGTAGATCCCACCATAGAACTTCAAATTTTCGACTATTGTCATATCCTCGTAAAGGGAGAACTTCTGGCTCATGTAGCCAATATTTTGCTTAATCTTTTCCTGTTGTTTATACACATCATAACCAACCACCGTCGCTTCTCCGGAAGTAGGCATGGACAGTCCGGTCAACATGCGCATGGCTGTTGTTTTTCCGGCACCATTTGCTCCCAAGAAGCCAAATATTTCTCCGGGCTTCACCTCAAAAGAAATGGCATCCACCGCAGTGAAACTTCCAAACTTCTTGGTCAACTTATTTGCTGTGATCGCGTATTCCACATTTAGTTGTTTTTGTTCAAGTAGTTCAAATGGTTTAAGGAGTTTCAGAAGTTAGTCTTGGGGTTCTTTGCGCTTCCTTACGGTTAAACAACTCTATGCCAACCGTATGCCGTCCGCCGTCAACCGTATATCGTTACCCGTCAACCGCCTTCTCCTCCCTCAGTAATTCCATAAAACAATCCTCAATACTCGCTGATATTTTATCAATGTGAATATCCCCGTGTCCCTGTTTCGTCAAATAATCTCTCAGCAGTTTTTCGTCCAGTTCATCCTCCATCGACATATGCATTTTATGCCCAAAAGAAAATACCGATTCCGAATGGTCAAATGCTCTGAGGTCTTTCAACAACCGGAATCTGTTATCCGAAGAAATAGCATATAAGTTAAGCGGGTACTCTCCTCGTACTTTCTCCGGAGTATTTATGGATAATATCTCTCCCTTTTGAATCAGGGCGATCCGATCGCAACGACTGGCTTCATCCATGTAGGGAGTGGAAACTGAAATGGTAATCCCCTTCTCCTTCAACCGACCTAACATATCCCAAAACTCACTCCTCGACACTGCATCCACCCCTGTGGTTGGCTCATCAAGAAATAACACCTCAGGCTTGTGTATCAAAGCACAGGAAAGCGCCAGTTTTTGTTTCATACCTCCAGATAATTGTCCTGCTCTGCGATTCCTGAAAGGCTCGATCTGCTGATAAATGTCCTTGACCAAATCATAATTCTCTTCAATGGTCGTCCCGAAAATGGTTGCAAAAAACTCCAGGTTTTCCAATACAGTTAAATCCTGGTAGAGCGAAAATCTCCCAGGCATATAACCGATGGTTTTACGCAGTTTTTTAAAATCATCAACCACATCCTTTCCCTCTACAATCGCCTCTCCTGAATCGGCAAGGATTAAAGTGGTCAGAATACGGAACAGCGTTGTTTTTCCGGCACCATCCGGTCCGATCAATCCAAATACTTCGCCTCTTTCCACCTCAAAGCTGATATCCTTCAGTGCCTGTACATCCCCGTAGGATTTACTGATGTTTTTGACTGTTATGGCATGTTGATTTTGCATGAATTCAGTTGCTGGTTTCAAGTTACTGGTTGCTGGTTACCAGAAATACTGTTTTTTTGAAAAATAGTATTTCTAGAAATTCATTTCGGCCGGCATGCCGATTTTTAAGGATCCATCATTCTTAACTTTGACCTTTACCGCATACACCAGATTCACTCTTTCCTCTTTTGTCTGGATGGTCTTTGGTGTAAATTCTGCATTTTCGGCTACCCAGGTGATGGTCCCCTTTTGGGTATTCATAGTATCGTCAGGCCCATCCGTTAATACTTCAACTTCCTGGCCCACCTTGATACTGGTTAACTGGTTTCCACTGACAAAAGCGCGTAATGTCAAATGATCCAGATTGGCGATTCTATATAATGGCTTACTGAATGCTACAACTTCAGATGGTTCAGCAAGTTTGGTCAATACTGTTCCATTTACCGGATTGTACACATAACACTTTCGGATCTGCTCCTCCAGCACATCAATCTGTGCCTTGACAGGGTCTATTTCACTCAAAATCCCATTATTGGCCAAATTGGCCTGCCGTTTGGCAGCATCTATTTGCTTGTCAACAATGGCGATCTGGGCATTGATATCATCGAGTTGTTTTGGTGTAGCTGCATTATCAGCCAACAACTTTTTTACCCTGTTTTGCTCATGAACCAGCGTGGCTTTTTGTTCCTTCAAAACATCGATTTGCGGTCCGGGATCCTGAGTTTTGGCCCGGACTGCTTTGATTCTGGAAAGCAACTGTTCTTTTTGCAAAACCAGTGCTGTAGTATCCACTATGGCAATTAACTGACCGGCCTCCAGGGTTTGACCTTCTTCAATCGGAAAGAATTGCAATTTCCCATTCGCTTCTACACTTACAATGGTAGAAGTTGCTTCAAAATTTCCATAAGCATCTGCCCTTTCCTCATCTCCCTTACAAGAAGACAATATCAGGATAACCAGGGCTGACAGGATTAAACCGTGTTTATACATGAGTATTTTATTTTGTTTGATGTTGTTTGACATTGTTTGATATCGTTTAACGTAGTATGGGGCTGTTCAATCTTTCAACTTCCTAATTCATGACTGCTGACTGTAAACTGTGGACTGAAGACTGTAGACTTAACCCTACATTACCTTCCCATTTTTGTCAGGTATTCCGACTTCAATTGCTGTATCTGTAATTGATGCATTTGAAGTTGTAACTGTGCCCGAACACCCTCATTTAACTGAGTAGTATAATCCGTTGCAGTAATCACTCCATTATCCAATTGAGCGCTGTAATCATTTAGGATATCTTCCTGTAATTGAAGAATGGCCTTGTCCTTTTCCAGTTGTTTTTCTAATGCTGCGATGTCTTCCTGATATTTCCCGTTAAGGGCATTCAGGTTGAATTCAAAAGTTTCCTTTTTCGTATCCACCATCATCGCCTGCAATTGAAGGGCTTGTTTTTGTTTGTCCGTAATTCCCCAATCCAGAATATTCCAGGAAAATTTCACTCCGCCTATGGCAAATGGGCTTATCTCGTCTTCCACAAAATTCAGCGGGTTTGGATACCCTACCCCAGCCTGAAGGAATGCGCTAACCTTAGGTTTTTTCTTTGCCTCCAGCATTGCATTATTCGAAAGAATCTGTTGTTTCTGAAAATCAAACAAGGCTTGTTCAGGCCGTTCAAGAGTAGTAGTAAGTACTTCTGAAGTAAGATCCGGAACAATCAGGGAAATCGGGAAATTGATCTCCTGACCTGTAGCTTCTGAGAGCAAGGCGAGCAAACTATTGCGTTTGCCCGCAGCAGATTCTCGTTGTGCTTCCAGTTTAAGTTTTTCAACCTCCAGTTTTTTAAGTTGTGACGGCAGCACCACTCCGTGTTCCACAGCGGCTTCCAGAGATTGCATTTTTGTGGACAGGGTTTGTTCGGCGTTGATCAGGATACTGTCCTGTACCTCCAAAAGTACCAGTCCCCAAAAATACTGGTCGATCCGGTCCTTAATCTGGTATAGTTCTACTTCCACTGCCTGATTACTGGTTGCCAATGATGATCTTTCAACAGCTTTTTTCGCTTCTCTTAAACCGCCATCATACAATAGATACCCTGCATCCAAAGTAGTTTGTGCCCTGTATATAGGCAGTTCAATGCCTTCCACACCCGGGAAAGGAAAATTTATTTCCAGCGCCTCAGACTGAATATTGGCCTGCGCGTTCCATGATACGGTAGGCTTCTTCCCTGCCTCGATAATGTCTAACTGTATCTGAGTATACTGTTCATTTAAAGCTTTCTGTTTAACCAGGGGATAATTCTCTTCCGCCCATTCATAACATTGCTCGAGAGAAATCTCCTGCTGCCCCTTTAATTCATGCAGAGTTATGGTCAGCAAAAGCAGCGTTCCTAGAAATAAGGTAACAGACTTCATTTATTTAATTTTTAGATTTAACTATTTGGTTAAATGCTGGGTAAAAAAGAAGAGGATGATATCATTTTCGAAAGAAAATTACCGCCCTCTCGCTTATTATTTATTCAAAATAGGCATAATAGCTGCCTAAATGTTCCTTCATCTGAGGCAACATTTTTTCACATGATGCCAAATCTTTTTGTTCAAACGTTTTCACCATATCTACCATTGGTAACAGGTAATTGTGTAGTTGATCGTGTGCCTCACCGGTCATGGTACACTTTTGAAAAATCTCATTAAAGTCCTGTTGGAGGGATGCTCCTAATTTTCTGTAGGCATCAATATTAGCTGTTTCACTGACGATTGCCTTCTTTACACTGGTCATCATTTTATTGATACCTTCGGTAGTTTCAACATTCGCTTTCCATTTCTTACCATTATCCAGTTTCACCGCAGCAGCTGCTGGAGATCCTAAATCCGGAGCCCCTGGAATCATTGTTGATTTGTTTGACTCCTTTGATTCTGGTGCTGATTCTGTTTCCACGCCTGGCTCTGCACTGTTATTGGTATCGCAGGCTACGAAGGCAATGGCTAAAAAGAAAAAAAGAACAATTTTGATTTTCTGCATGATCAAATTTTATGTGTTTTAGGTTATTATTTCAAATTTCAAGCGCATTAAAAATAAATGCTTTCACTTGCTCCTTCCGGTCTGCCATCAGTTCCTTCCAATCTTCATCTTTTACCTGCGTAATCGTCATGATCATCGGTTTGGCAATAAAAGGGAAAACGGAGAGTGACATTATGTTCATAAGCAAATGGAAAGGGTGGTATTTTTTAATCGCCCCTTTCTCCATCTCCTGCATCATCATCCCTATCATTGAAGCTGCTTCAGGGTAAACCTCAAAACTCTTTAGTTTGTCAATAAACCTTTCAGAATCTCTACTCAATTCATTAATTACAAAAAGCGGCAAATATGGGCTCTGTTCCAACAGCCCGATATATTTATCAACGAAGAACTCGATTTTATCATGCAAATTCATATCGCCTCTCAATCCTTCCTTGACCTGACCGATCAATTTACCGAATTGTTCAAAAAAAATGACGTCAAACAACTTCTCCTTTGAACGGAAGTAATAATGCAATAAGGCTTTATTAATCCCGGCTTTATCAGCTATGTCCTGCATTCTTGCACCAGCATAACCTTTTTTGAGAAATATATCCCTTGCTGCCTCCTTGATTATTAACTCTGTATCTTGCTTTTCACTCATTAACTAAAAAATTTAACCAAATGGTTAATGCAAATGTAAACAAGAATTTGATATCGCGCAAGTGGATAGGAAAAAAAGTTTAATTTTCATCCAGTGACTGGATAACCTGCTGGATTTTATTGAGTTTTTGCCGTCTTTGAATGACTACCGGGTCCGCCACCCTATCACTGCAATCTTCTACACTACATCTTTCACAGGTTCTGTTGACCGTTCTGGTTTGGATAAAAGAATCATCCAGGAACTTCACCAGCTTTTTTAGTTTTTTATCAATCAACATGCCGATCGTCACACTGACATTCTGCCCCTGCCCTGGGTGCCCCGGTCTGGCAATGGTAAGATTCAGGTATTCTTCTCCGGTATGAGCATAATGAGATCTTTGGGCACGTGCTATTGCATTCACTTCTTCGCCACTATCCTGCCGTTCTTGTAATTCTTTTAACAAAGAGACAGCAATCCAGCGACGACAATAATGTTCGGAAAGGCTGTTACTGTGAGGAGGATGTCGATAGGATAAATGCAGTTCCCGGTCAATTTTATATCTTTCCTCCGTTTGATCATAAGTGAATCTCAGGAAGTATATTTTCTTAATACCAAAAAACTTCGGCAATACATTGGTAAGTCGGTGATAGATGATCTCCGGAGAAGCCTCATAGTGATCAAGCAAATTCAGCAACCCTTTTTCTGACCATTGAGATGAATCAAAAAAACCGGCCACTTCATCTACAAAAGCCTTGAGAGGTACCCGAAGTGCCACGGAAAAATAAATGGCTTTCGAATGATTGAGTACTTCTTCAAAGGTTTTGGGTTTGAGCAAGGATGAGGTTCCTGCTCGCTCTTCTAATTTGAGAAAATTGAATGCAATTTCTTTCCCGTATTGGAAAGTTTTTTGTGCGCCACTAAGGCTTTCATTTAACAATAACTCCTTTTTATTAGGAAGAAAAACAGATCTCATATGCTGTAATTCTTCTAGGCCAATCAAACCATTTTCTTTGACGATATATCCGAACTCGGTTTCAAGAATGACCTTTAATACCGCTCCGGCGACAGGTTTGTCTGGCGGCAGATTGTATTGTTTTTTAAACTCATCTACCTTTTCCTCCAACTCAGGAAAAAAGTTATCATGCAACTCCAGGTAGGATCTGAGGGCTGCAAAGTAAAAATGTTCGTCCTTCAGTGCATAATTTCTGGAAATTTCCAATAAGGTGGAAATGAATGCCCCTACTCGTGAAGGAGCACTTGCAATGATCTCTACAACCTTGGCCAATTCGATACCGAACATATCCAATGGCAGTTCGTTCAGGAAATTGGATTGCAACAACTCAGTAACCGGTGCAAGACTGCTATCCAGCTCAGAGGATACCAATTGGTCATATGGCACACCTAATGCTTCTGACAAGGCAATGATCTTGTCTTCTTTAGGATATTTCTTACCTTTTTCAATTTCATTGAGATATGAAACGGACACATTGGCCAGTTTTGACAAATCTGCAAAAGAAAGTTGTTTGCCTTGCCGCAATTGTCTTACTTTTAAGCCGAAGATGATCCGATCACTCTGTGTTGTAGATTTCATGTGTTAAAAAAATTTTTGCGGAAAAAAATGCAGAAAATTTTCTGCACACATGTAACCGCTTCGCTCTCTCATGATATTTATTAATCATCCCATTGATTGTAATTTATGATTAATAAATATCATGGTCGTTTCATATGTCTCAAAAATACAAGATTTTAGCGAAAATTCGCTAATTCGCTTAATCAGTTTTTCATCAATAACTTATAAGTGTCAGGCATTTACCTACATATACCATTTTGCAAGCAGGCATGCCACTACTGCAATTTCCATTTTTCGACCTCACTGAAAAATAAAGATTCCCTTGTCCAGGCTATGATTCAGGAAATTGAATTCAGAAAGGACTACCTGGCGGATAATTATTTGGAATCAATTTATTTTGGCGGAGGCACCCCTTCTTTACTTTCCCAAAGTGACCTGGAAAACCTTTTTGAAAAAATATTCAAACATTTTTCGGTAGCTCCAAATGCGGAAGTCACCCTGGAGGCAAATCCTGACGACCTGAACCCGGAGAAACTACAAATGTTGCAAAACCTACCGGTTAACCGGCTCAGTATTGGTGTACAATCCTTTTTTGATGAAGACCTGAAGTTCTGGAATCGAGTGCATAATAAATCAGAAGCTGAAACCTGTATTAAAACTGCCCAGGATTTTGGTTTTGAAAACCTGACGGTCGACCTGATCTACGGTTCTCCTACTACCCCTCATGAAAACTGGCTTTACAACATAGGTCAATTATTAAAGCTTCAAGTCCCCCACCTCTCCTGTTATGCCCTCACCGTGGAGGAAAAAACCGCCCTGGCTCATTTTGTCAAATCCGGAAAGGCCAAACAACCTGATGATGACCATGCGGCCACCCAGTTTGAAATGTTGATGGAACAAATGACAAAAAACGGATACGATCATTATGAGATCTCCAATTTTGCAAAACCGGGCTTTTATGCAGTTCACAACTCCTCTTATTGGAAAGGAAAGAATTATTTAGGTGTAGGTCCGGCAGCCCACTCATTTGATGGGACCTCCAGGCAATGGAACATAGCTAATAATGCTTTTTACATCAGAATTATCGAGGCAATATCAAAAGGAATTGAGCCTCCTAAACCCTTATTCGAAAAAGAAATCCTCTCAAAAGCCCAGCGGTTTAATGAATATGTAATGACGGGGATGCGAACTATTTGGGGGTGTTCTGATGAAAAAATTGATTCCTTTGGAGAAGCATTTAAAATCTATTTCCTGGAAAGAATCCAGCCATACCTTCAGAATGGGCTCATGGTACAAAAACAAGGCAGCTTTGTACTCACTCCAAAAGGCAAGCTTCTTGCTGATCAAATCGCTTCTGAAATATTTTATCTGGAAGAAGAGTAATGCTCGCCAGGACATCCTGTCCCTGCAACAAAAGTATCGGACTCCTGTCCGACAACCAAACATGCTCGCCCGGACATCCTGTCCCACGCGGCAAAAGCGTCGGACTCCTGTCCGACAATAGCTTATTTCATCACCAACTCAAAGGCCTTCCTCCCCTTCTCCTCCCCATTGATAATAACCGAAACTTCATGCCTTCCTGGATAGTATTTCCTAGTAGATATCGGTCTGAATGATTGTTTCCGATTGACAACTTCCTCACTACCGGCTTCAATTGGTCTCTCTGATATCTTAAACACTTTTTTAGACAATTTACCATTAGCTTTCATATAGTACATTCCATATTCCAGCCGTACCAATTCTTCTTTGTTTCCAGTATGGATCAGCTTAAAGAAAAATTTCAAATCCTTCCCGAATAATACTTCTGGAGTTTCAATTTTAAAATCACTAATGGCAAAAATATTTGGGTCTCCATACCCAAACAATTGTAAAGCATCAGGATTCCCTGCTTTAAGCAAAGTCCTGCACGCATGTTTCACAAGGCGATCAGTTTCTTGTGTTTTTCCAATCCATTCACGGCACACCTCTAAGGTTATTTGCGGATTATCTTTTGCAATATCATTAAGGTTATTAGCAACACTCCTGCGAACATACTCCGAAGGATCATGTTTCAAATTCTCCAAAATAGGTAAAACAGGTGCCGGGTCTTTCTTAAAATCAGGTAAAGCTATTGCCCACGGCAACCGTGAACGGGAACCTTCACTGGCTAATCTTCTAACATGTTCATTGGGATGTTTACTCCAACTAACCATCTTCAAGACCATTTTATCCGGATACCGAATTACAAAAGGTCGGACAGCAAATTCACAGCTGGTAAACTGAGTGATATGTTCAAAAACCCTAACCGAAGTATCAAAATCCTCCAAACCATACCGCTCCACATAATCCGGCAAACACATGAATTGCAACCCGGCATCCGTAAATCCATCCGCTACTGAAGCATCCACCAACCGAATGATCAGATCACCTGCACTTTCAAAGCTTTCCGGAAAAAACCCATTAAGTACCTGGCTGGTATGCCACATTCTTTCTTTAAGCTCACGGCTGTGCCAGGCCTCATCAAAAATGAGCCGTTGAAATTTTTTCGCATCAAAACCAGGGATTTCCTGGCTCAGTATCTTTGAAAATCTATGGTAGAATTCGGGAGAATAGAGGTCTTTGAGTTGGTAGCTCATAAATTTTTATGCTGGCGTAGTTTCAGGTTGATCTTTTGATAAATATAGATCTAATGAATGCTCATTTATTTGGCCTATCACCCAAGAATCAATTAACTCAATAGCCACATTTTTTGTTTCTTTTGATAACGCTAAATCAATTACTAATTCCTTAACTGGACTAGAACTTTTGGTAATTTCAATTTCATCGATCCAGGCTGAAATATCATTTACATTTTCTCCTGGAGATACCTGAATAATCCTAACGGCTTTTTTTATTTTTGGAATAAACGCATTAAAAATTGGATTACCATCATATTCTTTCCGTCCGCTCGAATCATAAGGATTTAAATAAGAAGAATACTTGAAATCATATTTTTCTCCAAGTCTAATAAAAAGCCGATTCCATGAAGCCTGTACCAAATTGTACTGCCTTTTATCGTTTAAAAAATCAGGATATAGAAAAGAGCCCATAATCAGGTATTCCTTATTAAAAAAAGTAATAGATTAATATTATCAAAATTACGGTAATAAATGCAGTTCCTCCTAAAATCTCAATATCTATGCGCGCATCCTTTGTTTTACGGTTTCGAAAAGTTTTCTTCTTAACAGCATCTATACCTCCATCAATATTTTCAATAAAACGTTTTGCGTCTTCAAACTGGTCTTTTCGGAGTAAATAATCTGACTTTTTTAGTTTTAGTTTCAACTTTTCTAAAATACTTAAACCTTCTTTTTTTGTCAATGGTTCATCTTGAGCCCAGGATTCTGATTCTTCAAGTCCATCCCCCTGAGCCTGAATTCTCCCTCTGTGTCTTTTGGACATATATTTGGTTTAATGGTTAATCAAATTGATGCTTTTTTTTAAGATATGCAAAAATTGTTGGCCATAAACATTATTTCAATATTCCAGACAATGTCTGGAATATTGATTATCTACAGATAAATCACAGCTTTTGACAATTTTGCACACCTAACAATGCCAACACCTATAAGGTTAAAACATTTAATAAAGATGTATTTGGGAAGAAAACAGTTTTAAAGAATTGAACTACAAAAAACCTAGTAAAGCAGAACATCATTCCAAAATCAAAGATACACTCTAATCTGATAAAAAACAATAATTTTATAAATTTAATTTTTAAAAACAATATGTTTTTAAATCCAATCCTTATCTTTGTTTTCCAACAAAATCCACCTCTGTGAAATTCAAGCTCGCTTCTCCATTCAAGCCAACAGGTGATCAGCCGCAGGCCATTCAGCAAATCGTCAATGCAGTCAATGCAGGGGAACGGTCCCAGGTATTGTTAGGGGTAACAGGATCCGGTAAGACCTTTACCATGGCTAACGTAATTGCAGAATTACAACGTCCGACCCTGGTACTCACCCACAATAAAACGCTGACAGCTCAGCTATTCGGAGAATTCCGCGAGTTCTTTCCGGACAATGCAGTGGAATACTTTGTTTCCTACTACGACTATTACCAGCCGGAAGCCTACATTGCCACTTCTGACATGTATATCGAAAAGGATCTACAGATCAACGAGGAAGTTGATAAACTCCGGCTAAGAGCTACTGCTTCTCTCCTGTCTGGACGTCGGGATATTATCATCGTTGCATCAGTTTCCTGCATTTATGGTATGGGAAATCCTGAAGATTACAAAACAGGGATCATCCGTCTGCAGGTTGGCCAAACAATCGGTCAAAGACATTTCCTGCATGAGTTGGTCCAGGCTTTGTATTCCAGGACAGAAATTGATTTCAAAAGAGCTACTTTCCGGGTCAGAGGAGATTCCGTTTCCATCAATCTTCCATATGTAGATTATGGTTACCGAATTACTTTTTTTGGGGACGAAATCGAAAACATTGAAATGATCGATGTCGTTTCCGGAAAGCGAATTCAGGAAATGGACGCTGTTGCTATTTTCCCGGCTAACCTTTATATCGCTCCGCGCGACAGAATGAACCAGATCATTCGTGAAATCGAAGATGAACTGTACGCACAGGAAAAATATTTCGAAAGAGAAGGCCGCATCCTTGAAGCCAAACGCATCCGGGAGCGAACGAATTTTGACCTGGAAATGATCCGCGAATTGGGTTATTGTAATGGCGTGGAGAATTATTCACGATTCTTCGACGGGCGAAAAGAAGGAACAAGACCATTCTGCCTGCTCGATTATTTTCCGGATGATTTTGTTATGTTCATTGATGAGAGTCATGTTACGCTTCCTCAGGTCAGAGGTATGTATGGTGGTGACCGCTCCCGCAAACTCAACCTTGTCAATTTTGGATTCAGGTTGCCTTCCGCTATGGATAACAGGCCATTGAATTTTACGGAATTTGAAAGTCTTGTTAACCAAATTATCTATATCAGTGCCACCCCGGGAGATTACGAACTCGAACAAACCGATGGATTATTCGTCGAACAGATTATTCGCCCAACCGGGTTGCTGGATCCGCCAATAGAAGTGCGTCCAAGTATCAATCAGGTGGACGACCTCATGGATGAAATTCGCCAGAGGATTGAAAAGGAAGAACGGGTACTGGTAACTACCCTCACCAAGAGAATGTCTGAGGAATTGACCAAATATCTGGAAAAATTCAACATCAAAGTACGATATATCCACTCAGAAGTTGACACAATGGAACGCGTGGAAATCCTGCGAGACCTTCGATTAGGAAATTTTGATGTGCTTGTCGGAGTTAACTTACTGAGAGAAGGTCTTGACCTCCCGGAAGTTTCCCTGGTGGCGATTCTTGATGCTGATAAAGAAGGCTTTTTG
>QQUB01000706.1 GCA_008501835.1 Bacteroidota bacterium | reverse complement strand
GAATAAATGGTAGGAAAACCTGGCGTTTAAATAAAAATATCTCGCAAAAAAGGATTTGGCGTTATCGGGAGAATGGAAAAGCCTGCGGTCAAATAATTGTTGTAAAGCCTCCTTCTCGGATTGTTTCCGTACGGCACCATGTTTCCAGTAGGGGATGAATATTTGATCATTCAGCGCCTGGAATTCGAGGAAATTCCGGTATCGGTCCATCAGGTCGAATTCTCTGGGTAAACCTGATTTGATGTAAGATTCCAAACCGGCGATATCATTTCTGCTGTGCAGGATGCGGTGCTCCCACCGAGAAGCTTTGAGCAATTGAAGAAAGTTTTCTTCCCGTTCAGCTATTTTAACGGCTTTTTGAAAAATTTTGTCACTTTGTTCAAATAATCCTTTGTCGAAAAGGATTTCGGCCTCTCTCATCCAACGATTGAAAGGGTCACCGGATCTTGTTTCATGAAAGTTGCGCAGACTGGTCAGGATCATTTTGTAGAGGTAGTTTTTTGCTACATGTAGTTGCCTGATGAATGCCTCTCCCTGAAATTGGTGCTTTATTTTATCCTCATCATATGATTTCTGACGGTCGATCGCATCAAAGAGACGCTCGTATTTGTTCTGTCCATCAATAGCATGACGGGAGGCGTGGAGTTTGAAATATCGCTTTTCCTGTTTGGAAAGGGATTTGATCAATTGGAATAAATCGGTGGATGCAGTTTTCATTGAGGATGTTTAATTTTTTAATTAGAACCAATTCTTTTCGATAGCGCAGGTTAATTCATCTTCCCGGATTGTTTGAATTTTGGAAAAATAGGAAGAGGAGTGAGAATCAATAACCTTGCTTCCATCCGTCCCTTATTCCAGCCTGCCTGTTAACTGGAATTGGCTAATTGAGGGATATAAAACCAAAATAAAATCCAAATGAATCCAGTTGGACTTCTACGTTTTGAGAAAATCTGGTTTAACAAAATTGCACGTTTTTTCCTAATTTTAAAAATCGGTGAAGTAGTGCTTATGAATTAGCTATGGATTTATAATCGAATTCGTCATAGTTACTTATGCTGAAATATTATTCTAATTCCGGAGGAAGGCTGGATAAGTGGATGATTGGATAGATGAAATCAATCATCCAATCATCCACTTATCCAATTATAGGGTCACAGACCAGGTCATTGAATACTGAAGGAATTTGGTTTTATGAGACTAAAAATCCCCTGAACCGAGTTTCCGATGTTTAAAAACTACCAGCAAACTATCATCCCATGAACAAAAAATATTTGATCGAAATTCTCCTATGCTTCGTTTTTGGCTCCCTGCATGCCCAGGTTTCTACAGACACTGCATATGTTTTTCAGACAAACAATTGCGGATTCCAGCTTGAAGTAAGTCTGCAGCAACCTACATGTACGGGAGTCAATAATGGTGCTATTCAAATTGATATTTCCAATTCGGATGCCGCACTCTTATCATGGATCAATACAACTGCGGATGGCAATGTTGCAGATGCGTTGTCCGAAGGCATATATACTGCTTTTGTTTCCAGTGATAATTGTGTCGATACTCTGAGTTTTGAACTGGAGAATCAATTCAGCATAATTGCCCCGGATATTTATGAGACTTTTTGCGGAGACGGAGGAAATGTAGATCTTCTGGATGGAATTGTGACCGATGGAACAGTATTTTCCTTTGAGGTCGAAACGATTTACGGTACCCCGGTAGAATGTATCAATTGCCCGGAAGCCAACAATGTCTTTTTTGATGAGTCCTCTTATGTGTTAGTTCACATTATCGATGCCAATGGTTGCGTTGCGACACGGAAGGTTTTTATTACAGTTTTGGAGGCCATTGAACTGGCCGTAACAAATCTGGTAGAAGATTCCTGTAATGGCAATGCTTCTTTTACTATTCAGGCACAGGGAGGTACTGGCAATTACTTCTATTCCCTGAATGGGGGAGATAATTTACAGTCGAATCCTAATTTTACAGATATTTCAGGAGGGGCAAGTTATATTGTTTCAGTTTATGACCAGAACGTTGGGTGTTCTGAAGAACTTAATGTGGCCATCCCGTTGGCACAGACATTACCGGATCTGGATTTTACCGTTGAACTCCCTCAATGTTTTGGTGAGGAAACAGGAAATATTATTGGAACGCCAAACACTTCCACGGAACCTTACTTATTTACCCTGGACCCAAATCACGATGATACTTTTCAGAATTCGGCCACCTTTAACAATCTTGCTTCTGGGGTTTATACAGTGTACGCAGTAACCGATAATGACATGCAATGTATCACCCCGATCGCGGATCTTGAAATTGGATCTCCCGAGCCACTCGAATTAACAGAAAATGTGACCGGCCCCGATTGCCCGGGTGCCAATGGGGGAGTGGAATTCCTGGTGAATGGGGGATTAGGCGAATTTTTATTTTCGGTCGACGGGGAGAATTATTTACCACAAAACACGTTTCCGGATCTTGCTCCGGGGTTATATACCGGCTATGTTCAAAATGATGCAGGGTGCATTGATAGTTCTGAATTTATTATTGAGGAACTACTGGGACCTGAAATAGAGGTTACCACGAGGGCTTGTTGCCCGGGCATGCCAACTGGTATTGTTATTGTCGAATCCGGGAAATTATTTACGGGTGGAGGTTATACTTTTTCATTGGATAGCCTTGTCTGGCAGGATGAGAATTTCTTCGAAGAATTACCGCCGGGTCCGGACACCATGTATATTCAGGACCCTGATGGTTGCGTGCTCATAGTTCCATTTTACATACCACAAGCTTTACGGCCTGAACTGGAAATGGATATTAACCATGTGAGTTGTCCGGGGGAAGAGGACGGAAGTATTAATGTCCAGGTTATTGGAGGAGGTCCGATGGAAGATTATGCCTTTGCTTTGGAAGAGGACAGTTTCCAGGAATCAGGTTTTTTTGAAGGACTGGGGCCTGGAATTTATCCCTTGTTGGTGATGGATAGTGTTCCCTGCATCCATGATTATTTGTTTGAGATAACGGAACCCGGAGAGTTTAGTTTTTCAACTGAAATAGATGCTCCGGATTGTTATGGAGATGATGATGGCAGTTTGTTAATCTATGCGGAAGGAGGAACATCGCCTTACCTTTTTGCTCTTGATGGGGGAGCGTTTCAGTCCGATA
>QQUB01000441.1 GCA_008501835.1 Bacteroidota bacterium | reverse complement strand
CCATATTACCAGCCATGAGCCCTTTATGTAACTCGCCTACCTCCCGTTGCCTCAGCAGGATATGCGTCAAAATAATGGTGTTCTTACGAAAACCCAGTCTCAGAGAGACGGCATCTCATAGCATGGCACGTCAGTGCCTTGCTATGAATTGGGAAATCCAGAGTTCCATGGGAACGGCACAATTAATTGATTATGAGTCTAATTGTGCCGTTCCCATGGAACTGGATTTATTTTGCATTATTACATGGCACTGGCGTACCATGCAATAATATGCCATGCCTCTGGCATTGATTTTTACTAATTTGATACGACAAGACAGATTCGGCGGGTACGAAATTTACAAATAAGATTTTGAGTGAATAAGGGTGAAGTCCATTTCAATCAAACATGAGTGCCTGATTGAATTCCAACAATTTTTATTTTTTTCAGCTTTATTTATGTAATTCCATCAACCACCGCATCCAGGTAGTATAATCATTCATAGCCACACTTATAGCTGTGTTATCCAAACTTTGTTACGATGAAAAAAATGATTTTACTACTTATTACATCCATCGCCTTTCTGGCATCAACTACCCTTGAAGAATATACTATTGGTGGAACTGTGATAGATGATTTGGGAGAACCTCTTTTTGATGCAAGAATAATAGTAAAGGGAACCACAACTGAAACTAAAACAGACTTTGACGGGAAATTTTCGATTCAATCATCAGATTCCTGTACTGTGGTCGTTGTTGAATACAAGGGTGGGGGCCCAATGGAAATAAAGTTATGCGCTGGAAGTGAAAATAAATTTGTGTTTAAGGAAGTGGGGAAATTAGAGTCTTTAGTAATTAAAAACAGGATAATAAGAGGTGTTGATATTAAAAACTTGCCTACTCGGAATATTGGAAGCATTGCTACTAAAACTTATTGCTTTGCCTTTGTCGATAATCGAGAATTTATTCTGAAAGTCAAAGAAAGTAATGCTGATTCCACAATTTATTTTGTTGACGGAGAAAGGGTTTCAAAAGTAGAGGCTTTGGCGATTCCTGACGAAATTATCAGGTTTGTCAGCATAATTGAAAGAGGAAGTACACCTAGTACAATGGACACCTATAATGAAAAAGACCTTTTTAATAGAATTGAATCGATCCGTAAAAAAGCCCAATTGAATCAATAATTTAAAAAAAAACACCACACGCGTATGTAATTATTTATTCCCTTGCATCCATACTTAAAACCAAATAAATAAAATAATTCTTAGTCATGTAAACTAAAACTTTTGAACATGAAAAAATTGATTTTACTCCTGGTGACGGTCCTTGCCGTTTCTGCCGCTACCACCCTGACTTTTACTGAAAAATTTACGATAACCGGAACAATTACCGATAACTCAGGTGAACCCCTGATCGGCGCAATGGTTTTGATCAAAGAAACAACAACAGGTACTGTTACTGATTTCGATGGTAAATTCTCCATTACTGCAGAAGACTCATGCGTGACTCTCGTCCTTTCCTATACCGGATATTCAACTATAGAACAGGAAGCCTGCACAGGTACAGAAAATAAATTTGTTTTGAGTGATGAGTCGATGGTGCTTGATGAAGTTGTGGTAACGTCTCTCGGGCTAAAAAAAGATAGGTTCGCAAAATCAAGATCCAAGTCCAAAGGAGAAAAGAAATCGAAAAGAAGTACCAGAAGAGCCTCCGCAGAAACTTCTCCGCCTCCGCCACCTCCCGCACCTGCAACTAAAGTTGTAACGGCGGATGATATTCGAGCTCTTCCTACTAGAGATGTTGATGCTTTGAGCGGTAAAGTTGCAGGCATTTCTTCCAGCTCAGGAACAGATGTTACCATCAGAGGGGCCCGTACTGAAGCCGCAACTTATTATGTTGACGGAGTAAAGGTTTCTGGTGGATTGGTAAGTGAGACAGGTGCAACTGAAAAGCCTGTTTCAGGAACGCCTGCAGCTTATGACAGTCCAGTTAAAAAAGAGATGACCAAAAGCGTGGAGGAATTCGATGATGCTCCGGTAATTGAAATTGTGGAAGATGCTGACGTGGCTGAAGTTGCTCTTGAAGAGGAAATCATTTCAACTGGTGAAGAAGTATTACCAACAGAAGAACCAGCATTATCAGCTGGCCAATTAACAGCAGGCGAGTGGAGTGATCTGCAAAATTGGGAAGATTGGAAAACCACAGCAGGGGAAGACCTCATGGCCATGGAAGCTATCTGGAATATCGATCCCGGACAGCGTTATTCAGTTACAGTGAAAAATGAAAAAGGCATTCCCATCCCTAATGCTGTAGTTACCCTGCTTGGTGCAAAAGGAAGCATCCTTTGGAAATCCAAAACCAATAATACCGGAAGAGCTGAATTGTGGTATGATGATGATAAGGAGAAAGCGGCTGCTGATGGAAAACCTCAGAAGATAAGTGTGAACTATGAGGGTGAAACGATAAGCCTGGACAAGATAGCAACATTTGAAAAAGGCGTGAATGAGGTTGCCCTAAAAGCTGATTGCCCTGAATTTCAGAAAACAGAGATTCTGTTTGTTGTAGATGCTACGGGATCCATGGGTGATGAGATTCGTTACCTTCAGGCGGAATTGGGTGATGTGATCAACAGGGTTCAGAATCTTGATTTTATCGGAGAACTCAATACAGGTTCCGTATTTTATCGGGATATCGGAGATGAATATGTTATCCGTACCCAAAATCTTTCTCCAGATACCAAAGCTACCATGGATTTCATTTCTAAGCAGAGTGCTAATGGGGGAGGAGATGGCCCGGAAGCTGTAGAAACAGCTTTGGAAGAAGCCATAATGAAGCAAAATTGGTCGGAAGATGCCGTAGCCAGGATTGCATTCCTATTGTTGGATGCACCTCCGCATCAGACAGAGGAGATCAAAGTCAAAATGAGATCACTTGCCCAAAAAGCTGCTGAAAAGGGAATCAGAATTGTACCTGTATTGGCAAGCGGTAGCCAAAGCAGCTGCGAATTTCTCATGCGTTCTATTGCCCTCACCACCAATAGCCGGTTCTTGTTTTTAACCGATGACAGCGGCATTGGTAATCCACATGCCGAACCTTCGGTAGGCGCTTACGATGTGGTTTTCCTTAACGATTTGATTTTCAGATTGATTGTTGAATTTTCCGCATACGATACTTGTAAG
>QQUB01000824.1 GCA_008501835.1 Bacteroidota bacterium | reverse complement strand
TGTACCATGCAAGTATATTCACAAAGGGGATGGAACCTGAGGCCATTATTAGGCATGAAGCAGGACAAGAAGTATGACACCAAAACTGTATTCGCTGTCATAGTGATCAGGTGACAGACCCAAAATCACTTACCTGGATCGCCAGCCACGAATCAGATCGTTTGGACAGACCTTGCTGGGAATGCCATAGAGAAGTCCCTCATGGGCGTGTACGCAGTTTGTCCTCCTCTGGTTATCAAATTGCTCCTATTCCAATCAAGGAGAAACAACAATTATTTGTACCAGAATGGATAGAAGAACAATTAAAGGAAAATAAAAAATAATAAAATGAAAAACTGGATCATCTTTTTACTTACAGCTGTGGTTGTCTTTGGTTTGGGGATGTTAGCATCGAGTATTATCAACCGTAAGGCAGAAGCACAATTTGCTTATCAACCTAACATAGATATATCTGAAAACGAACCTAGAAATGAAGTATGGGGGGAGTATTTCCCACGTCAATACCAATCATTTCTTGAAACAGCAGATACTACTTTCAAGAGCATGTATGGCACTTCAGGGCATATAGATATGCTCGAAGAAAACCCCAGAATGGTCGTATTATGGGCTGGCTATGGTTTTTCCAAAGGCTATAATCAACCAAAAGGACACGAATATGCCATAGAAGATTTACGAAACATCATGCGTACAGGTGCTCCTACTGGGCCAGGAACAGGGCCTATGCCTAATACGTGTTGGACATGTAAAAGCCCCGATGTTCCCCGTCTGATGAATGAACAGGGCATCGAAGAATTTTATAAAGGAAAATGGGCAGACAAAGGCTCGGAAGTTGTCAACCCCATCGGTTGTGCTGATTGCCACGATTCTAAGACCATGAGTTTGAGGATTTCCCGCCCTGCTTTGGTGGAAGGCCTTGAGGCTATGGGAGAAAATATTAATGAAGCCTCTCATCAGGAGATGCGTTCATTAGTATGTGCCCAGTGCCACGTAGAGTACTATTTTGACAAAAACCGTCCTGGTGCGGAGGGAGTTCCTTACCTGACTTTCCCATGGTCCGAAGGTACCTCTGTGGAAGAAGTTGAACGGTATTACGACAACTTAAACTTCAAGGACTGGACACACGCAATTAGTAAGGCGCCTATGCTGAAAGCTCAGCATCCTGGATATGAGATTTACAAAACAAGTGTACACTACAAACGTGGAGTGTCTTGTGCGGACTGTCATATGCCGTATAAAACGGAAGGAGGACAAAAATTCACGGACCACCATATCCAATCTCCTTTAGCAAACACAGCCAATGCTTGCCAGGTTTGTCACAGAGAAGAAACAAGTTCTTTGGTAAGTGATGTATATGAACGTCAAACCAAAATCAAAGAGCAGCTGGAAACGCTGGAAGAGTTTTTGGTACGCGCACATGTTGAAGCAGGTAAGTGCTGGGAATTGGGAGCTACAGAAGAGCAGATGAAGGACATCCTACAGGACATCCGCCATGCACAGTGGCGTTGGGATTATGCTGCCGCTTCACACGGTACACCTTTCCATTCGCCAGTAGAAGCCAGCCGTATTATTTCTTCCGGACTGAAGATCGTTCAGGAAGGCCGGTTGAAATTGGCTCGTTTGCTGTATGAATTTGGGGTAAAAGAAGAATTGCCTTATCCTTCAATAACTAATAAACATGAAGCGCAGGTGTATATTGGTTTGGATCCGGAAAAGATGAAAGCAGATAAAGAGGAGTTCAAGAAAAACATCGTTCCTCAGTGGGTGAAAGAAGCGAAGGAAAGAGAAGCAAAAATGACACCCAGTACCAATAAATAACAATACAAGAACTGAATAAGTAATTAATAAACATGAGTTATCCCAAATTTTGGCTTCAGCCAAAATTTGGGATTCTTGTATAACCAGATTATTAAGCGATGGAAAGAGAATTCTGAATTGAAAAATCGTACACGTATAATATGGTGGCGATGGCCCGAAAATCTTGCTGTTCGACGGAGGAGTTTAGATTTTCTAGAGTTTTTGTTTTACTTTTGGGGCAATGCCAAAAGTAAATGCCCAGCCGGCACGAGGCGATGACTAACTAAAGTTCAAACCTATGTAATCCAACATATTAAGTCAAATTTCACCTCAACTTTTACTCTAAACAACAAGACAAAATAATTACAATTCTAGTCTTGGGCTTTCTAAAAGAAAATTAAAAAATTCAGGAATATTTCCGTGGCCTAAAATACAGGTATGATTCATGTTTATCTTTATTGACCATGGCCAAGCGGCCAATTTTTGCACCTTGATTCTTATATTATGGATATTTTCAAATATATCAAACAGGTATTGTTTTCTAACATTACAACGCTAATGGCCTTAATTGTTTTTGCAACAAGTATGGCCTTTGCAACCTTCTTAGAAAATGATTTTGGTACACCGGCAGTATGGGCTTTGGTTTATGATGCATGGTGGTTCGAACTCGTAATGGCCCTGTTGGCGATCAATTTCGCAGGCAACATAGTGAAATACCGATTATGGCGAAAAGAAAAATGGGCAGTCTTTTTATTCCATCTTGCATTTGTAATCACTTTACTGGGTGCATTTGTGACCCGCTATACAGGCTATGAAGGCACTATGAGTATCCGCGAAGGGCAAGCATCCAATGTTATGATGTCCAACGGAATGTATTTCCAAAGCCTGGTTAATGAAGGGGGCGAGATTGTAAGGAAAGAAGAAAAATTAAAATTGTCCAGTCTAACTACACCTGACTTTAATATCAACATCGGTACGAAATCGAAACCCTTATGGGCAAAATGTTTATCCTACACGCCCGATGCCGAACAAGCGCTTGTGGAAGGAGAACAAAATGTTGTTTCGCTGGCCATAACAAACGGAGGCGAGCGCAAAGATATTTTCCTTGTAGAAGGTGATTCCTATTTTATTGGAAAAGCAAGTATCGGCCTGAACACCAACATGGCAGAAGGCTTGAATCTGCGCATGGAGGGCGATTCTTTGTATTTACAGACAACAGACACTACTTCCTATATGGAAATGGCCACACAATTGGCAGGGCAAATCCCGCCAGGAGAGCGCTTTAGGGTGAACACCAATACTTTGTATCATATTGGCCAAACTTCTTTCGTACTGAAGGGTAGCTATCATGATGTTGCGCTCACCTATAAACCTGCTAAGGACAAAGATACAGCAGCGAGCTTGCCCGACAGGATGGAACTGGAAATCAGTACCAATAGTGAAAGTAAACGTTATGAAATTTATGCGAAAAATGGGGTAATGAGCGCACCAACAAACGTTGAAGTAGATGGAATAAAAGCACAGGTTTTGTTCGGACCACAGGTTTCAGAATTGCCTTTTTCTCTTCATTTACGTGATTTTCAACTGGAGCGATATCCTGGTTCCCGAAGCCCCTCTTCCTATGCCAGTGAAGTGACGGTGATGGATGGCGAAAAAGAAATGCCTTACAGGATTTTCATGAATAATGTGCTGGATTACAGAGGCTATCGTTTTTTCCAGGCTTCTTATGACTTAGATGAACGCGGCACCATTTTATCGATCAACAAAGATTATTGGGGCACCTTGATTACTTATATCGGCTATACCCTTATGGGCATAGGAATGTTTTTCGCACTGTTTGGAAGGGCCACCCGTTTTCAACAATTGAATAAACAATTGACGTGGTTAAAAGAACAAAAAAAGAGCCTTTTATTAATACCGCTGCTTTTAGGCAATACAGCACTTTGGTCTCAGGATCGATCAATCGGTTTAGACACCAGCCAGTTATTGTTGCCCATTGAAGTTAATCATGCCAATGCCTTCGGTGCTCTTTTGGTTCAGGATATGGACGGGCGTATAAAACCTGTCAACTCATTAGCATCAGAGCTTTCCCGCAAACTCATGCGCAGCACCTCCTTTAAGTCTCCTGCCAATGGAGCTACATTTGATGTCAATCAGCTATTTATGGCATTGCATAAAAACCCGGATGTGTGGCAGTTTATTCCCCTGGTAAAGGTAGATGCAGAAAAGAGTCATAGTATACTGGAAAAAATAGATAAGCAGGATGCTAAACGGTTGTCGTTTAGAGATTTCTTCGATACCGACGGGCAATATATTTTAATAGAGGAAGTCGAGGTGGCTAATAATAAAAAACCTGCGGAAAGAGATGCTTTTGACAAAGAAGTGCTGGCCCTTGACGAGCGTTTCAATTTATTATACCAGGCCTTAAGCGGAAATTATCTGAAGATCTTTCCTAAAAAAAATGACCCCGACCACAATTGGTATTCCAACAAATTCCAAAAAGCAGGATTTAGCCTGGAGGACTCCTTATTTGTCAGAGGTATTATGCCTGAATATTATGCAAGTATTGATAGAGCCCAGGCCAGCGGTGATTGGTCGGAAGCCATGAAGAACCTCGAATACATACACACTTATCAACAGGTAATAGGAGCCGAGGTCATTCCTCCTCCCAAACGGGTAGCTGCTGAATTATGGTACAATGAATTGGGATTATTCAACAAGCTCTTCCCGGTTTATTGGTTACTCGGCACATTTTTGCTGATACTGGCAGTATTACGAGTATTTTTCTACAATAATAAAGGCATAAATTACACTTATGTCGCTCTGATTGTATTGGCAGGATTAGGATTTATCGCACATACTTTCAATCTGGCCTTGAGATGGTATGCCGGCGACTATCCTCCCTGGAGTAATGGTTATGAGATGACCATTTTAGTATCCTGGTTTTTGATGCTTTTTGGTTTAGTTTTTATGCGAAAAACCGATTTTGCTGTACCATTAGCTGTCCTTTTTTCAGGCACCTTAATGTTTGTCGCCTTCCTGGATTGGCTCAATCCTGAGATTACCAACCTGGTACCGGTACTAAAATCATATTGGCTCAAAATACACGTAGCGACCATTGTAGCCAGTTATGCCCCGTTAGGTTTGTGCGCACTGTTGGGTATAACCAGTTTGTTCCTTATGATCGCCAAAGGTTCAAAGCCTCAGCAATCCATGGAATTGACCATCAGAGAATTGACAACGCTTAACGAAATGTCGATGACCATCGGTTTATATCTATTGGCCATCGGAACTTTCTTAGGAGGTGTCTGGGCCAATGAATCCTGGGGACGATATTGGGCCTGGGACCCTAAGGAAACCTGGGCATTGATCTCAATTATGGTTTATACCACCGTATTGCACCTGCGTTTAGTGCCAGCTCTGCGTAATGATTATATCCTTAGCGTGAGTAGTGTCATCGCCTTCTTTTCCATCATTATGACTTCCTTTGGCGTCAATTATTATTTATCAGGTTTACACTCCTATGCACAAGGCGACCCAATGCCTGTACCAGCTTTTATTTATGTATTGGTCGTTAGTATTATGGTGCTTATCATTGTAGCTCACTGGAGGACGAATGCTGGTTCAAAACGGGATACTACTACTCTATTTTAAAATAAGTTATCCCGAATATTGATCAGAGATAATATTCGGGATAACTCCCACCTGCTGAATCACTTCAACAACCCTTTTCCAACATAAGAAATCAAAGTGCATCCCACAAAACAAAAAAGCCTGTCCCTACCGGAACAGGCTCTAATTATAACTAACCTTCTTCTACTTTTTACTCATGCTCACATAGAAGAATGAAACTCTTTCTGAATTAAATAAATAATGTAGGGACCATTATACCTGCCAGGCCGGCTTTTGCCAAAATTTTGCAAACGGAAACCTGAAAGCCAGCTGGGTTCTTCTCGTATTTTTCAACTTACGCTGTTTTTGCAGTTGCTCAAAATGCATCAGGTACCAGTCGGCAATGTCGGACATTGGCAGAGAAGCTGCAGCGGCATAATTTTGCTGTGCCACAATCTTACGACGGGCTTCATCCTCCAACAATGTCTGAATGGCATCGGCCATACTTTCTTTACTATCGGGTTCAAAATACGCTCCCCCATATCCTTCCTCTTCAATCAAAGATTTTAAATCCCCTATATTAGGAAGTACACAGGCTTTACCATAACTACCAGCCTGATGAAGCACACCGGAACTACCCGTCGTACTGGTATAAGGGAAAACAACAACGGCACTTTCACTAAAAACCTTAGGTACATCTTCTTCTTCCACGTATCCGGTAAATGTCAACTGAGGAACATGGCTGTAAATTTGTTTCATGTGATCCAAATAACCTTTGCTATTTGGACTATCAGTTCCGGCAATGACAATTTCAATATCTTCATTGGTTCTACTTCTTATTTTTTCTACAGCCTCGATCATCGTTTCTACTTTTTTATACGTACCGAATTTTCCGAATGCCATCACTTTTTTAGGGCCTTTAGGTAAATCAAAATCCGGCTCTTCCGGCACCTCAAAACTTCCATGTGGGATCAATGCCACCTTTCTGGTCTTGTATTTCTTTTCGAGGATTTCAACGTAACGTGAAATGGTTACTGCTAACAGGTCTGAGGACAATAAAAAGTGTGTCAACATAGTCCCAAACATCTGAAAAATACGAGAGAGAAGAGGATTTTTGGTAATGCCTGCAGAGGACAGATCCACACTTTCTACGATGTTGTGTAATAAAACCACCGAAGGAAAACCCAGGAACCTGGATAACATAGGTATCATCAGCCCCAAAGCAGCAGGCACCTTTTTATCCCCGAAGGAAAGAAAATGTATATTATAAAGAACAACATCCGGTTGGGTCTGGCGAATCGCTTTCAATATCTGGTACATATTCCCCATGGAGTTGAAGGACCAGACATCTTTAACAGTAATCGGTATCGGAGCTTCTTCTATATGATAGGATTGTCCATCCGGCAATCGATCTGTGATCAGGATAATTTCTCCAATCTCAGCTTTATTTTTGAATTGCTCCACCAGGTGAAAAGCATATTCATTTAATGTACCCATGCTTGGGGGAAAGGGGGAAACAATAGCTATTCGTAGTTTTTTCACGTGTATGTTATTTTTAGATGAAAGTTAATTATAGATTAAATGCTGATTATCAATTCAATAAGAATCCGTCGATTTTGGTGAGTGCCATGAACTCTCTTAAGGCCAGGTTGTATCCAAAATTCAACTTGAGGGTTTTACCCTTTTGTTCGAGCTTTCGTTGTCCAAGAATCAGAGCGTTAAATCCGCCCAGGTCAATATCGTTTATCTGGTTCAGATCTATAGTCAGATCTAAATCGTTATTGTCAATGAAGTCAAGCAGATATTTTCTGAAACGAATGGCATGCATGGAAGACAAGTCCCCTATTAATTGCATTGATGCGTTTTGTTGGTCGTTTACAAGAATGGCTTTCATAGTTAAAAATTTGAGTTGTTTATCATTATTGTCGACACAAAACTAGTCTTCCATTTCCGTCTAAAAATTTAATTTATGGAAACGGTGGCTATCCTTCTTTTTTTGGTCACAATGTTTCTTTTTTTGGAAAAAAGTCATTTGGAATTGAAAATCCCCCTTGCCAGGCTTGTATTTATTATAGTATCTTGGCCCCGATTTCCGAATGAATTTAATGCAGCAAAAAAACAACCGATACTTCTACCTTGCCTTGCTCATTGGGCTGATGCTTCATGGAGCGACCTTAATGTTTACATTCGAGGGCACCTACGATGCATTTGTACATCTGTTTTTTGCCAACCACTATTCAGAGAACTGGTTTGAGAGCTGGAACTACCAATGGTATACAGGATTTACGGTGACGAGTTATCCTCCTTTGGTACATCAGGTCATAGCTTTGTTATCGAAAGTGGTAGGCCTGAAAGCAGGGTTTCTCATCTGGTCCTTTTTTATCGTGCTGGTTTTTATCCGGGGAGTATATGTTTTTTCCAAAATCTGGGTTGGTGAACGGGCTGCGGCTTATGCTGCGATCCTTGCAGTATTTTCCACAGCTTTTGGGGAAGCACTTCATATTTTCGGCCAACTGCCAAGTATCACAGGTGTGGCTTTTCTGCTAAACGCCTGCCCGGAACTTTACTGGTGGCTGCGCAAGGATCTCCGTTACCGCCTCCTAACGGGACTATCACTACTGGCTATGACCTCCACAGCACACCATGTAACGACCATCTTCGGGATGGTTTTCTTTGTCCTCCCCACTTTGGGACTGGCTGTCATGAACAGGAGTGCTGAAAAAAAACAAGGGGAACAAAATGTTCATTTCAAGGATATTTTCAGAGAGGTATTCAAGGTGCTGCCACGGGTCATCGTTTTTGGGCTAACGGTTATCTTCATCACTGCTTTTGTGATTTTTCCCTATTGGTACTGGTCAAAATCTGACCCTATTACACAGGTCCCCATACCACACGGATCAAGAGATTCTTTTTTAGAGGTAACATCCTCCGGGCTGGTTTTCTTCCTGATACCCTGGGGTATGATGTTATTCTTTTTACCCTTTTTATTTCGTGAAATTGTGCGTAAACGCAACATATTTGTGGGACTTTCCATATCTCTCGCATTCTTGCTGGGGACAGGTGGAACCACACCTCTTCCACGAATGATGTTAGGAGAAACTGCCTTTAATATTCTAACCCTGGACCGTTTCACCTATTGGGCATCTTTGCTGTCCCTTCCTTTTTGGGGGGCATTTTTTTACGAACTCCTGGAGGGGAGATACAAAAATTTCCTTCAGGATAAATTTGGTTATTTGTTCCGTTTTGTGTTGACCGGGGCACTATGTTTCGGTGTATTGGTTTCGGCACTTTCTGTCATCAACTTTCAAAACTTCAGAGCTACACAACCCGACAAGATAGATGTTCTGCCCATTGTGAATTTTCTGGAACGGGATAAACATGACGACTGGCGTTATCTGACCCTGGGTTTTGGCGATCAGGTAGCCTGGTTATCTACCAATACAAGTGCGCTGAGTGTTGATGGGAATTATCATTCCGTACGTCGCCTTCCGGAAATGACCACCCGGGCTGTTGAGCGGCTCGAAAATGCAAAATATCTCGGAACGGAGGGCATTCTGTCGCTGCAGCAATTTTTGACCTCCCCTGAAAAATACAATCTCAAGTTTATTTTTTCCAACGATAAATTTTACGACCCCGTACTCTTTTTTTACGGCTGGAAAAAATTGCAGCAACTCGAGAACAATATCATCATCTGGGAACGCAACGACGTCCCGGGCCTGGCCTCTGTCTTGCCCAGAAAGAACATTCCTGATATACAACGTTTGATGTGGGGTATCATTCCCATTAGCGTCCTCATTATTGGGTTGCTCATCAATCTCTGGTTTGGCCTTCGGTATTATAAAAAACAGAAAGAAGACCAAAAAGTCATACTCAAATATGCTGCCCAAAAAACCCATAAATTATTCTGGGGGACCTACACGATTTGGATCATAGCCTTTGCCTTTTTTATCGGTACCGGATCTGCTTACATAGCTTATAAAAACTACGATCATACGACTCCAACAAATCTGATTGAGGCCTATTTCCATCGACTGGATTTTAAAAATTTTCGGAAAGCATATACCTATTTCAATCCGGAAACCCGCCCCAGCCTTGAACAATATTTAATGGAACTTTCTCTCGAAGGAGGCATTCTATCCTCGTATGCCAAACTCGATACTATCGATATTGCTTTTACACCCGGCAGGGAACCGGAAAAGTTGACAGCCAACGTTACTGCAAGTTGGTTGACGGCCCTGAGCAGTTACCAGACAACTCACCAAATTGAATTGACCAAAAAAGGACTTTTCTGGTACATCGAACCTTTCGAACTTGAAAAAAGGACGCCTCCTGACAAATTTATTCGTCGCCCTTCTGTAGATTTCCTTTCCCATGGCAAACGAAAACCCATCGCCAATAAAGTGGAAAAAAGAGATATTCTTGACAGGCCAGATGTTTATATCATATCAGCCTCACTAATGGAAAAAGAAGGAGATTATTCGGTAGTGGGCCAAATTATCAATACTGACAATGACCCTGCATTCCTGGCAGTGGAAGTTGCCTTTTATGATGATGCAGGAAATGAACTGGCAAGGAATAATGTGCAGGACCTGATTGCTCATGTCCTGTACCCAAAGGAAACTACTTCCTTCAAAGTGGATTACGACCCCTTTGGACACCAGAAGATTGCTGAAGCAGACAACCTTGACTCAACGGTCATCCAACCACATCATTTTGCTGTCTTTGCACGTTCTCTGGTAAGCGGAGAATCTTTTTACAAACACACAGGTGTGCAAACTGTCAGGATCGAGGGGCAACACACTTTGAAAGGAGAAGTCGTTAATTACGGCGCACAACAGATAATTGTTCCTCAATTATTATTCAGTTATTACGACACTGATCACCAGCTCCTGTGGGTGGAACCGTATTACCCTCAAGGTGGAATCAGGTCTCAGCGAAAAAAGCCGTTTTCAATAAAAATACCTGACCTGAACAATATAAAGATCCTCAAAAACGGCAATGATGACAATCTGAGAATAAATGGTGTTTCCAGAAAACTATACCGGGAAAATCAATTTATTCCGATAGCTCCGGACCTTTATCCTACAGCTCCATTTCAATTGAACGACAGCATCATGGTAGACATCAACATAAGTGCACAAATGGCCTCACAAAGTGATGAATAATCAAGTTATGTCATATCGAATAATCATTCACGCATTAATGCTCGGGTTTGGACCGGTTCTTTTCTTCATGGGATGTGGTTCCCCCTCAGCAACCCCCTTACCGGATATAACTCCTAAAGGTAGTATTCTACTCCAGGATAGTAGTACCATCGCCGGTGAGCCTGTCGATATTTATGCACTGTTTGATTCGGATTCTATCACAGGTACATGGACCATATTATGGACAGATGCTTTTGGAGAAACTATTATGACTTTACCTCAACAAGGCGGCACTATTAAACTACCTATTCCTGAGGAAGCCTTCAAAAAAACAGGTATGGTTCAATTAACTCTTTGTCATAATGGAAAAATAATCGACAACCAGCAACTGGAGATCAAATCAGGTCCTCCCTTTGGTGTGGTCGAATCTTATGCAGGAGCTAAAACAATGGTTGTAGGCAGTAGCCAGACAGCCATGGAGATTGTGATTCCAAAAGATCAATTTGGCAACCCAATGCCTGATGGTCATGAAGTGCGTTTCAATTACAGCTATCCAGGCAAGCAGCCGGAAGTTAAGGATCGCCAGGTTAACAATATGATTGCCGCAATTACATTTGGCACCGGCGAAAACGATGGAAATATTTTAATCGGGGCTTCTTCCGGTAAAGCAATGGCCATTGAAGAAACTATTGAACTGACACCAGCCTGGCCGTCTGCTTTTATTATTAATCTCATCTCGTTGATCCCTTACGCTGACCCAAGACAAAATATCATAATTCGAAGTAATACCATTACTGACACAAAAGGCAATAAAGTATCTGACGGTACGGTTGTTCATTTTACCGTTTTGGAAAATGACCTGACGGTTGCCCAATTCAGAGGTTTTACCAGCAATGGTATTGTTGAAGTTTATATCCAAAACCCGGATCATACTGCAGATTGGGAAATCAAAGCAGTGGTGGCAGGCGATATAAAAAGCAATACAATTGCTCTTGGATTTGAGGTCTATGTTCAACAAATGCCCATAACATACAATCCTGCAAAAAAGATATTAGTCGTTGGTCCGGTAACGGGGCACCTTGGACAAATGGTCACTGATGACCTGCCTATTGAGGTTACGGTTTCTCTGCCATCAACTTCCATGATGTTTTCCGGCAAAACAGACAATGGTTTTTGCACTCTTGATCTGCCATCTGATTTTCCAAAAGGAAATTACGACTACAGCATAAAAGCCGGTGGCAGGAATTTGACGGGTAAACTCAATATAAAATAAATGCAACAAATGAAAATGAAACCAGGAAGAGCAACCGTTATACGCCGATCATTTCTGAGTATGATCGTATTGCTATTACTAATGCTTTTTGTGTGGATTGTGAGCACAACATTGGCTTATTTTCATACCGGTGCAGAATGGGGACCTCCTGAAGTTTATCAAAAAAATACACTGATAAAAAATGCGCCGGAGCTGGTATGGGATAATACCATTCCGGAAAATGGATTCCAGCCGGATTCTTTTCTTCAACTTCAAATTGCAGAAGGCTACCTCAAAGCCTGGCAAGCCCTCAACTATTGCTACAGGACTAAAAATACGGATATCATTGAAGACCATTTTGCAGAAACTCACTGGGAATACTTAAGGAACATGACTGATGAACAATCAGATTTTCTGGTGGAACAGGCGGACCTGGGTCACCATTTGGATTTAACGGCACTTTCTCTGGACAAACAGGTCGTAGCTTTTAAAGACCGAGGGGTGAAAATTAAGAAAAAGATAAGATCAAAAGACTTAACCCAAACCATTTACTCCGATATCCAGGAAGCTGACTTTGATGTGGTTATGACGCTGGATG
>QQUB01000091.1 GCA_008501835.1 Bacteroidota bacterium | reverse complement strand
TTAAGCAGTTCAGATCGTTTTTCCTGCCAAATTTCATCAGCAACTTTTGGGTAAAGCGGATCCAGCTCAGAGCTTGAATACCAACCTACAACAAAATAACTCAAGGTGCCGTTATCAACATCCTCAAGGGCATCATGAAACCCAAATACATCCCGGCAACTGCCATAATAAGCCCCAAAGGAGGCATTACCTGGCCCAAGTCCTGTCAAAGGTTCGCTTGGTGTTCCTGATTCAGATTCCCAAGCAGTAAATTCGATTGAACGGCCAATTCTCGTATCCCTTAAAATACCGGCTTCATGTATTACCCACGGACTACTTCCGTCCTGCTCGTCAATATAATCACTTTCTATTATCCATTCTTTATGTAAAAGCTGACCTTCCATATTTTGTGTCCGAATGACCATCCACCGGTTAGGCGCCGGCGCATATGCTATTTCCTGATTATGGGTAATACCATGCCGCAATGCTGCGGGAATCGCCCAATGCAGGTGTACACCCGTTTCAAGGAGTTTGGTTTTGGTATTGAAAATACCGTCCTCCATTTCATCACTCAACCTGCTATTAGCTATAGATTCATAGTCTAACGACAAGTCCTTAAGTGGAGTATTCTTATACGAATGCTCATCGACCACCAGGGCTTCCATTTTTACTGGTACTATGATGAACGTTTTATCCATATTACTGGTTGTCTTTTATGTTCAGGGTATAAATTATCGGGCTTTCGATCATTTGAAATGCAAAATCGGCCGAAGTTCCCAATCCTAATTTAGCCGCTGCCTCTGCAATTTTTATCACTCCTTTGTCAACATCCTTAAGAGGAATTTCTTTACTGGTCTTTTCTGTTATTGAACCATCTTCATTTCTCATTTTCTTCATCCACTTCCACTCACCTTTTTCCAAAGGCACTTTTTCCAGGCCAAAATGCAGGTTTTCAGGCGGCTGCACTATGACCACCTGAGTGACCTTGCCATTGAAGAAGCAAAGTAAAACATCGTCCTCAACGCGCTCTATTCTCAACGGTTGCAACCATTCACCTCCTTTTTCTTTGGCTAAAACTTTTATGCCCTTCCACCCTGAAATCAATTCCGAACGAAGTAAAAAGCCGGTGACATGTCCGGTTATCCTTGCGGGTATTTCTCCCCCTCCCTTCATCTCACCAAACTTTTTTTTCAGGTCTTCAAATTCCTCTTTGTATTTTTTTATTTCCTCTGGCAAAAACTGTCCGTCCTTCACTTTATTCAGGAGAATTTCTGCATCCGTGCTTCGTGCAATACTCAAGGCCCCATCCAATAAGGCCTCCACCCATGAAGAGTCTATATAAAAGGTTCCAAGTGTCTCTTCCTGAAGCATTTTTTCATGAGCTACGAGGTAGTTAAACGGAACTCCGTGCAACAAGAATAATCTTCCCAACCATTTAGAAACCATAGGTGGAATGGGGACTGTCTTAATTTTCTTTGCCTCATTTTCCCAATTAACAGGTTCGAACTTTTTTTGCACATCAATTTTCCGAGGAGTAATCTTACCTTCCGATGTTGGTGAATATTTTTCTTTTAAAAAGTCTCCCACCAAATCCTCCAGGACGATTTTATTCCGTTGTTCATTAGTTTCTTTTGAATTATCTGCCTCATTTTCATTGATCTCAAAACCTGGCAAACTACTAGCTATTTCTTCCTGCAATCTGTACTTTCTTACTTGCTGTTTATTGGCTGTCTTCCACTGTTGTATCTTAGAATAAAACTCCTGGTCCTCAAGTGCAAGTAATCTCCCCAATTGCCAGGCTGCGGCGTAGGATACATCTACCATCCCGTTCTCTCTGTCAAATCGCAATGCATTATCAGCACTGGCAAAAGTCCGGGTTTTGGGTTCCGTAGGTAAAAAATTGGGATTGAGAGGTCCTCGATACCAGGACAAAGTCTTTCCTCCTGTGCGTAATTGGTGAGGCAAAGCGGTATATCCATAATCGTAAATACGCTTTAATTCTGGAGACACCTCTTTTTCGTCATAACTCATCTTTAAGGGACTCGTTCTGGATTTTAGGTTTTCACATAATTCCCGGAAATTTTTCCCTTTAGCTACATTGAAGTTCCAACTGTGAAGCACGACCAGCCTCACCAAATCAGTTTTTAAATCATTAGGGTTTTTCAGATACCTGTGGAAGCCTTCAAGGGAAACCAGAAAAACCGTATTTAAAACATTTTTATCCTCATTCCTGGAAGGGAGCCGGTTACCAATGATCACTGAGAAATAACCATCATCATCATTATCCGCCTGTTCTTTATTTTTGTCCACTTCCACCTTGCGAACATGTGCCAGATAAGGCAGGTCTTCAGGCGTTGGTGCAATGGTTTTGAAAAGACTTGATTGGATGTCAATGGAATTACATTTTATTTCGGCCGCCTCTCCACCCTCTTTCTCCCAAGGTGCGAGTTTTGGGGTTCCGGTAGTTATGCCAATTTCAGGGCCTGTAATGGACTTACCTTCTTCATTTTCACCCGGCTTCAAAATTTCTGCAATTAACCGGCTTTTCACCTTTACATCATTCTCGGCTATTTCATCTTCGTTGAGCAGTAACAAAGCCATCCACGGTGCGTTTTTAACTGAACCTGAATGATGATCTCCCCCATCGATTGTTCTTTCCCATGGTAGGGTCCGTCTTTTGAAAACGATATGTGGCAGAGTAGTATCCAGTGGGCCTGTGAGTCCTTTGGGTGGATAAATATTGTAAATATCTGAAGGCAACAGGGAAAATCTGGGCCCATCTACATGGAAGCTTTTTTCAGAAGGACGAATAGGTTTGTCAGCTCCACTAACAGTCATACTGGAGGTAACGGTATATTCACCGGCCATTAACTGAGGAAGGCAATCCCTGATAAATATCAGCGGTTCTGACTTTTTTATTTTTTTGTTTGCGCCCATATCAAAAATTAATATTCCTGTTTATTCGCTTTTATCAATTTTAACCCCTTTTTCCCTTGGATACTGTGGCATGCCCCCTGTTGGCACAATGACCGGCTCCTCGGCAAGGCTATCAATCCATTGTTGGGTTAGACCAGTTTCTCTTAGGTCAGCCTCAGGGGTAACTTCAATCAATCCACCATTGGAGATGGCCTCTTGAAATATTTGGTTCCTTTTATCAAGAACTCCTTTTTGGGAAATGCTATCTTCCATGATCTCTTTTAGTGATTCTCTGTAGCTTTCATTGGAAGGTCCCAGCAGGATCTTTTCATTTGTCCATATCAGGGTTTTATCCACTTCATTATATGTACCATCCAGGTCAAACTGTGGTGTACCATTAGGTATTTCCTGACGTTTCGGTGTTAATTCAATCCCCGAGAGAACATTCCTTATCACTGCATTTTCTTCCTCATTCAAATCATCAATGGAAGTTCTTTTGTCTGGGAACTCAGGGCTCCAAAGTGCTTTTGGAACACTTTTTCCGATTCCCAGGATATCCATCTTCATTTCCTCTACGGGTTTACCATTATATTTTACCTCCAGTGTTAGCGCTGAACTTAATGGCTTTCTCATCGGACGAATACCCAGTTTTCTTTCCCTTTTTGAGTAGCTAATTACTGTATTACCCTCGCTATTGTTCGCTAGTTTGATTTTCGTATTTTTAAAATCCTTTTCCCCGTTCACATTCATAGTAGTAACAGGAATGGCAGAATCTACAGCAATCAATAACTTATGTGGATTAACCAGCGTATACGACACTTCTCCTGCCTCATTTTTATGCTCTTCTATGATCCCATCTGAAATAATGGTAGCCATTGGTGCGGTTCCAATAACGCCTTCCTGAGCTGATTCCTTCTGGCTTTCCCCAGACTTTTTGTCTTTGGCCGGAGGCAAAAACGATTTACTGAATTCACCCCAGGAAAGAGGTTCCGGAACTGGCTTGGAGTGATCTCCAAAAGGAATAGTAAAGGAGAAAATCCACAAATGTACCCGTACTTGTCCGGCGAATGGCGGCCCCCAAATACGTAAAGTGGCTCCTATTTCAATCTTAAACCGAATCCGTAATAAACCAAGTTTAATATTGACCTGAACTCCTATTCTTACTCCTGCTTCCAATTCATAATGTACAGGTGCCCACTGTATAAGCACATCTGCCCAAACAATCAGGTATGCCTTGACAAAACCAAGATCATAGGCAACTTCCCATCTTCCTCCGGCCATTATGGCAATAGGAGTAAGTGCGAAATACATTTCTCCTTTAATGGTCAAGGGATAAATCGGGAATTTCCAGTTGAGAGACAATCTGTCAACATTCGGATAGTGAGCCGGTTTGTTGAAGCGGGGATGATAACCTCCAAGGGTAACTACAAATTCTCCTTCATGAGGTCCGGAAACCCAGATATAAAGCGCAAATCCACCGCGCAGCTTTCCATCTTTACTGATTATGTATGAGTTGGGAGTGATCACTGCTTCAACAGAGATCACATCACTATCTGTTCCGAAACTGATCTTAAAGGCCATTTCCACATAAACCAGCGACTTGATGGCATTACCAATTTTTGGAGGAATCGCCAATACGGACAATCCGAGTATGTCAAATCGAAGCCTGTTACCAAAGGAAACGATCAACAAAAGGAAAGAATCGATTATCTTGAAAGAAGTGAACTTAATCCCTACCGCCAGCCAATAGTCGCCGCGGGAGATTTGAATGGGCAGTTTTTTTGTTTTTTTACTGGGCGTTTGTAAATCGGCAAGGATATCCATTAAATCCTTCTGCTGAGGGTTCAGCACAAGAGATACCAATGGAAAATCTTTTACTTCTTCAATTGGAGGAGCATTGACCTTTCTGTTCATGCCAAAACCAGCAGCAATACCATTGATAAAGAAAAAGGCCGGCCCACCCAACGGACCATTATAGGCTGCATAAATAAAAAGGGAAGCATATTTATCACTCCCACCACTTTGGCCATCAGTTTCCTGAACGGTAGCATAGGATCCAATTCCAGAGATGGTAAACTTACTGAGTTTTAATATGGCTGCCCCGGAATAAACGTTTACATCTTTACCATTGACCTTTTCGGTTCCACGCAGAAATGCACCACTGATTTCTATTGGATCCTTTTTGAAGGAAATGCCCAGACCATCCAGATAAAACTCTCTGACTTTTGGTGGCCATTTGGGCTGAAAACCAAGTCCAAAGCCTTTAAGTTGAACCCCCAATGCAGCAATGTTGATGGAGGAATCCAGTAAGATGATGATATTGCCATGGTAGTACCCAAAGCCAATACGTTTCAAATCTACTGGTCCCAGTTTTTTCTTGATATTGATCCATTTGGCACTGGAAGACACGGTACCCGGAATACTGGTTACATCGTTAGCTTTCGTCTGTAAAGTTGGCTGGCTTGAATCCTCGGTTTTCGGATCTTGAGCAATTTGTTCAGCCCTTTTTCGAGCTTCTGCATCCTCCTCCAGTCGTGTCTGGCCTGGAGAAAAGAAATAAGCTTTTCGTTCCTTGCCAATGGTCATTTTGATGGATAAGTGAAAGGCAAAACCTTTTGTATTACCTATGTTAGTATCAGGCTCCGGCAATTTAAAGGACTCCGCTTTTCCTGCGTTGAGGGCCTTGAATTCTTCTTTTTGAAAACTGCCCCAGGACACCAACACTAATATTTCATCTATCGAGAATGATTTATCTTCCTTGAGTATTTTCCCCGCCAAGGGCAGATTCTCCAATGAAAATGTATTTCCTAATCCGGCACCTATTCCCAATAAAAATCTGGAATTGCTTTTTTTCTGAGCATTACCTCCCTCCTTACTTTCACCTCTGTACAGCAAAAAGGCTTTGAAATCCTTAATAGTAATATCCGGAATAAAATTCGGAGCGTCCTTGAACAAGGGCTCAAAGAGTGTTTTGAGGTTTATACTTTCCCGATAATCATACCTTGCCAGTAAATAGGAATTTGCTTTGGTAGATTCACTTGCAAATGTTGTGTCCGATGAACCTTCAGGAGTAATTGCCTTTTTGGAGAACTGAACTGTAAAACGATGTTTCCCAATTTTTAGAACACCGCCGAATTCTGAACCTTTATATCCTTCCGCTGCATTGTAATGATAGGAAAGAGTAAGGTCGAGCAGGGTATCATTTATCTTTATTTGTGTATCTATGGCTATGACAAAGTCCTTGGACTTCGGTCCACTTCCGTATTTAAGGTAAAAAGACTTAATTTTTGGTAATGATCCCAGGACAGAGGGAGTTTCGGGACCCGACCCTTTTTCCTGATCAGCAAACAATGCGATGAGTTCCGGCAACCCAAAACCGTCCTTTCCCGGTTCCAGTAAAACATAGAAACCTTTTTTTCCTCCAACTTTATAAACCCCGGCAACCCCTTTGAATTCCTGTTTCCTGTATTCAAAGGTGCCGGTTAACTGCATGCTGAATACACCCTGGTTCGACTTGTCATTCTCGACAGTCTGATCTTCAGGATTCACCCGATCATCTTGAGCCTTGGCAGGTAATTCGGCCATACTTAGGTTAGTGATTCAATAAGAAAAAGGTAGCTATGTTAGCTAAATCAAAAAGGTAGAAGCAACAAAAAACAATGCTAATTCTACCAAATAAATTGAACTAAACTGACGAAATGGATTTTATCCAATAATTTGGCTTATTCCTCTGACGCTTTATCTTCTTCTGCCGGCATCAGCTTTTTATAATCAGCTTCAGAAGCGTCATTCGTCAGGGTAAACCCAAGTTGTTTGATGGTAAAGGCTCCTATGGTAAGCTCATCTCCACTTTTTGATTGTACGTCAATCTTGAAGGTCTTTTTGGTAATGTTATACCAAAAGTCTTTGAACTCGATTCTGTATTTTTCAATTGTCGGTAAATCAAGAGATTGATTATTTTTATCCTTAAGTACGACCTCTTGTGAATCAGGAAGTGCAGGGTCTTTTGTAAGAGAAGTATCTTTACTTTTCACCCAATCAATCAAAGCCCTGATATCGATGTAAGATCCTCCTCCTTCTACCTGACTATTACTTAAATCAATTATCCAATCGCCATCCGGATTCATATTACCAACACTTATACTAATCCTTGCCGTTGGTGCCGAGGTTATTTCATCGGCAGTTTTCCCAACGTCTGCAGCGCTGGCTTTTGCTCTTTTTAATGCCTCTGCATTATTTGGGTCTTCTATTTCCATAACGCCAAAGAATTGAAACTGGAATTTCCCCTTTAAGGACAAGCCCGTTATAGTAGCTCCAGAGTCAGTTTTGGTAAAGACTCCAAGCACTGCTGTTATTTCATCACTGCCTTCATTTTCTTTCCAAACTACATTCACTTTTGTGCCGTCACCGGGAGCAGTTCCTGTTACCGTTCCGGTTAAGGTAAGATCTACTTTTTTGAAACCGTCTTGAACTTCGATACCGCTACCATCGGTTGGAAAATCAAGACCCTGGATTTCCGAATTGTCGTCTGCCTTGTTTATACTTACTATTGCTCTTGCCATGGTAAAATGTTTATTGGTTTAAAGATGATTTATTAATTATTCCAGAAGACTCATTTCTTGTTATTCTCCCTATTCAGAGCCAAACCTTCATTGTTCTTTTTCAAAGATTTATTTTTCTTGGGTTACACAATCAATTCACTCCCGGCAGACCCAGAACAAAAGAGATATCTGTCTATAAGATAGATCTAAAAAATGGCCATAACTTGTTTCTGCTTAATCAGGACAGATGTCTTTTAATGGAATGATTTTGATTACCAATAGTCGAGGGGAAAGTGGAATGATTGTTCATTCCGGACCATACCATGTTTTATTAAAAGGTTGACAAACGACTTGTTTTACCCAACCAAACATAAGGCTTTTATTTATAATTTCGCAAAACATTAAATAATTAAATGCAACACAAATGATTTATTATTTTACTTAACAACACAAAAGCGATATAATTTTCCAAAAATCACCTGCCTGTCTTTTTGGCTATACCTTTCTTTTGGTTTAAATAGAGGCATGAAAGCAAAGTTGAAATATTGAGGCGAAAAAAAATAGCGTATAAATACCTGAATTTAATTGTTATAGAATACCAAAAAGAACCTTAACCAATTTGGAAAAGGAAAACTGTGCAGAATTCAACCATTAGCCTTAAAAAGGGTTTAAACCTTTAGAAACCAAACAAAAACACAATTATTTTATGCAAGTGAACCTCACCGAAAGAGAACTCGACCGGATCATAGAAATGGCCTGGGAAGACCGGACACCTTTTGAGGCTATTGAATTTCAATTCGGCTTGAGTGAAAAAGAAGTCATTCAATTAATGCGAAAAAACCTGAAAGCCAAAAGTTTCAGGATGTGGAGAAAGCGTGTCCATAGCGGTGTCAGTCAAAAACACCGTCAAAAGCGCAATCCGGAGATCACTCGTTTCAAAAGTTCCCGCCAGAAGCAAATCAGCCATAATAAAATCTCTAAGAGAAAATGATCATTAATCGAGGATAATGGTTAACAGATCCCGACACATTGGGAACTGCGGGTAATTCCGGTCTGAGTAGCTATAATTACCTGTAAAAAAATTCCAGATTTCTCTATCCCCACAAGGATAAGGGTTCTGAGTTTTAATAGGTTTTTAAAAAGTGCGGGAATATGGTTAAATTCAGTGCCGGCAATTTAAATTTGTTGACTTTGAAGTTGTTTATTAAGGTATCACCATTCTGAATTTATTAAGTCATGAAAAAAGCTATCTTCCTCTTCACCCTCATCCAAAGTATTTTCATCATGCATGGAACTTCAACAGCACAAAATACCATTGGTCTCTTTGACAACCACATTGACATCGGCAATCCTAAAAATGCAGGTTTTGCCCATTATGGCCCGCAACAACAACAATATACTATCGGTGGAGCCGGAGCCAATATGTGGGGAGAACGTGATGAATTCCAATATCTCTGGACCACTATTCAGGGGGATTTTATCCTCAGAGCTGAAGTTAATTTCCTGGGCAGTGGAGTGGATCCCCACCGGAAGGCAGGGTGGATCGTTAAGAATGACCTTTTGGAAAATACTGCCCATGTCAGTGCAGCAATTCATGGAGATGGACTCACTTCTTTGCAATACAGAAAATCCACCGGGGGAGAAACCGACGAAATTCGTTCTCAGAACTCCGCCCCTGATGTCATCCAACTGGAACGAAAAGGCAGCTCCTTTTTTCTATCTACGGCAAAATTCGGAGAAGAATTCACAACCGTTGAACTGGAAGAAAATTTTATGGATAAGGAAGTTTACATCGGCCTTTTCGTTTGCTCCCACAACCCTGACAGACTGGAAACGGTCACTTTCAGGAACGTGCGAATTAGTCAACCTGCAGAAGAGGATTTTCAACCTTACAGAGATTACATCGGCAGCCGCCTGGAAATCATGGATGTCGTCACCGGCCATCGGAAAGTCCTATTCACCACAGATCATTCCATTCAGGCCCCCAATTGGTCAGTCGATGGAGAAAATCTGATCTATAATTCAAAAGGACTGCTTTATCAATACGAACTTGCTACGGGTGCCATTACCCCATTAAATACAGGGTTCGCCACAAATAATAATAATGACCACGTGCTCACCTTTGATGGAACGATGCTCGGCATTAGCCACCACAATCCTGAGAATGAAGGCCGTTCAACCTTATATTACCTTCCTTCCGAAGGAAGCTCAAAACCCAAAATGGTCACCAAACCGGGCATGGGTGCCTCCTATCTCCATGGCTGGTCACCAGATAATAAAAAAATGGTTTTTACCGGCGAGAGAAAAGGCAGATTCGACATTTATTCCGTGAATGTAAAAACCGGCAAGGAAAAACAACTAACCGACCAGGAAACCCTGGATGATGGTCCGGAATATAGTCCGGATGGTAAATTCATCTTCTTTAATTCTGTTAGAACGGGAAAGATGAAACTATGGAAAATGAATGCCAATGGCAAAAATCAAGAGCAATTGACCTTTGATGATTACAACGACTGGTTTCCACATGTAAGCCCCGACCAAAAATGGATCGTTTTTATTTCTTTCCCAAAGGACATTGATCCAACTGATCATCCTTTTTACAAACACTGCCTGCTACGCATTATGCCTTATGAAGGAGGACCTCCAAAAGTAATTGGTTACATTTATGGCGGACAGGGGAGCATCAATGTACCCAGCTGGTCTCCTGACAGCAGTAAAATTGCTTTTGTAACCAACTCCCGATAAGTGAAAATTTTCCTAATTATCTACTGAAATTAACTATGAAATATATTTTTCTCGCACTGAGTATTGTCATGCTGCATTCCTGTGGATCTATACGCTTCCAGGGAGAGCCATTTACCGTTGGCTATAATGGCGCTTTAAAACAAATCATGCACCAGGGTGATATTTCTGCAAAAGCAAACCTTCAGGATTTTAATTATACCAAAAATCTGTATGCTCTCGGAGCAGTAGAAAACCTCAAAGGGGAAATCCAGATTTTCGATGGCAAGCCTTTTATCTCGGTCGGACTGGAGGAGATGGTATTGATTAAAAATACCTTCGACCTGAATGCGACGCTTTTCGTCTATACAACTGTAAAAAAGTGGCACTCTTTTGAAGTTCCAGATAACATATCCTCGTATGAAGATTTTGAGCAGTACGTGGAAGAAACCGCTAAAACTTATGGCATCGATACAGATAAACCATTTCCCTTTTTGCTTGAAGGCAACGCAAATTCCATAGACTGGCATGTGATCAACTGGAAGGATGGTGATACCGAACATTCTCATCATAAGCATATCACTTCCGGTCCACACGGAACCCTTACGGAAACAATTGTGGAAATACTCGGTTTTTACTCGAAAAGCCACCATGCCATTTTCACGCATCATACCACCAACATGCACATGCATTTCAAAACGGCCGATGAAACACTTGCCGGCCACCTGGACGGGCTGACTCTGGGAAAAGGCATGACGTTGAAATTACCTTTTGTAAAATAACTTATCCGTAATCAATTGTGAAAAAACAACATTTACCCAGCAAAATTTGTCCTGTTTGTGAAAGGCCTTTCTCCTGGCGCAAAAAATGGGAGAAAGTCTGGGAAGAAGTGAAATATTGCAGTGAGAAGTGCCGAAGGAATAAAAATAAAGTTAGTGATAACAACCACGGCACTCCTTAATATATTAAACTATTTTAGCGCCATAATTTAACCATTCGATCATGAGCAATTCATTCAAGCCGCTAAATGTGGTGAACCAGCCACAACAGCCTCAACCTCCCGAGCCTCAAACCAACCATAAGAAATGGGCATTTTGGCTCTTTATTGCTTATCTCGTATTGAACTGGGCCATCGTTTTTGTTTCCGCAAGAATTCCGGAAGGAGTTGAAGATCCTTTATCCGAAAGTAGCCTGTTGAATTACCTAATGGTCATTTCACGCGTGGTGTTCGGCGTTGGATTGATCTTTGCCATTTTGAGTTACCGAAACAGGGAACCGCACGACTATCAGTACCGCATATCCATGTGGGGCTATATCATCGGGTTTATTTTACTGGTGGTGGCGATGGTTGCTTATTAATTCGAGTTGCGGGTTGCGGGTTATTCTAATATTCAAATTCGAAATGCGCAACTTGGTCTAATTCAACAATAATTTTTCAAGAGGCAGGTTTAAGTTGATATCATTACACTTTGGATCATTCAGCTTTCAATTCTCGCCTAATGCAAAAATTATTGCTTGTCGCTTCAATCCTGTTTTTATTTCTGTCGTATGGAAATAGTCAATCTCCTCCTCTGGAACTTGAAAAATTCAGTATTGAAGACATCAAGGAAGACATCAACTATTGGAAAGCTCTCCTGGAAAAAAGACACCCGCTCTTGTATTATTATACACCTAAAGATTCCCTTGATCAACAATTTGATGCATTACTAAATTCCGTCAACAGCCCCATGACTGACCTGGAATTATTCCACCTTATGGCACCGGTAGCAGCGTTTATCAGGGATGGCCACAACACCTTTTTACCTGGGATGGCTACCATTAATAAAATCGCTGAACGTGAAGACCTCCTGCCTTTTGAAGTTCATTTTAATGGACAAGAATTATTCCTGAAGTACAACCTGAGTAAAAACGACAGTTTAAAGGATGGTCTTATAATAACACATATAAACAAGGTAAAAACAGAAGTTATAACTCAACAAATTATTAGCGCCCTGCCAAGAGATGGTTTTAATTTACAGCTGCCTATCAGCGCCTTAAATAATCAATTTAGATTTTACTACCATGTTTTCTTTGGGTTTTCAGAAACCTATGAAGTTAAAGGCCTGCAAGAGGAAAATTCAGGAACCTATTTAGTTGAAGGATGTGCGTTGGATTCTATCCGCCAAATTCGAAAAGAGCGCTATCCAATACCCAACGGCCATAAAGCAATCAGTTGTCACTCAATCGACAGCCCGAATACCGCATTTCTAACCA
>QQUB01000771.1 GCA_008501835.1 Bacteroidota bacterium | reverse complement strand
AGGTCTTCCATGTAAATATCATGAAAGCCAGTCAGGTGGTGAAGAATCCTGATGGCAGCTTCGTCCAGGGTTTCTTCTTTTTTCAGGAACCCTCCTATGAGTGACCATTTTCCTTTCTCTGGCTCAAAATCCCTTTTTATCAGAAGTATTTTTAGTTTTTCTTCCTCATATCCGAATATTATACAATCTACTGCCAGCAGTACCCGGTCTTCTGAAGTATAACTTGTCAGCATATTTCTTTGTTGAGCAGCCGAAGGGGTTAAGTATCTTGTCGATAGTTCTTGCATTGTACTTATTGTATTTGCCTTCAGCAGGTTTTTTCAAAATCCTAAAAGTAACCTGACATTTCTTAAAAAGTACATTTTTAGTAAAAAAAAAATTCCAGTTCAAAAAAGGCTGGTTTTTGTAATCCTGAATTTTTTTAAAAAAAAATAGGGTTCAATTCAGGCAAAAGCTGGGTTGAAATCAGGGTTAGAAGTGTTTTTTTTACACGTTTTATATATGGTAGTTTCGACATTAAGGTAATTTTTTCGAATTGGTTTAGAAAAAAATCAAAATTTTTTTTGGAAAATGACGAAACCTTTTTTTATATTTGGAAGTGTGTAAATCACACTTATAAATATTTTTAAAAATCGTATCATATGAAAAAGGCAAAACGATTGTCCTTCAAAGACATATCGTTAGGTACTTCCATGCAGAGGTATTTTACGATGTTAATAATTGTGTCTGCAATCGTTTTTTTTAACGCAACAGAGGTGAAAGTTGTGGTTGAATCAGGTGGTTACGGCGTACCTGTATCCTTTATAAATATCACTGCAAAGTACCCAACCTACGGGTACGGGTCATGTGTAGAATACAGATTTGACATCGAATCCGGGTCAGATAAATTCCTTAGATCTCAATTTATTGGTTTTGTTCCTCAGAATGTGTCCGCGAATGGCCGGAGTGAAGCATATGTCCAGTTAGATAAAGATTGTGGTTATCGGTTCCGATACCAGGCATTTTTATATGAATATTTAAATCATTCAAACTTATTATTATGAAAATAAATACACTAATGAGGTTTGCTTTTTTTGCAGCTGCCATTGCTGGATTGAGCATAATGGGGTGCGAAAAGTTGGACCTTTATGAAATCGATGAGCCGACTGACCTCCAGAGCAGGATCGATTCAATTGCAGCTGCGAATGCAAGCCAGAATACCGGTGATACCACTTACCTCACTATCGCCACAGCAATAGTCGGGCCTGAAGACAATTCTGCCCCATGGTGGACATCATTCTCGGATTACTTTGCCATTCCTACAAATAAGCTGTTACACCTGGAGTTTATTAACCATACTTCCGGTTTAAACAACTGGAATAACTGGAATCTTGCCATCGCCAATGTCGCAGATCGTGATGCAGAAGACTATTCAGAATACTTTGTTCTACGTTCTGATGCCTTCGGCTGGGGTAATGAGGACTGGGATCTCAATCTGATCACCCAGGATTACCCGGATACAGACATGGACGGCGATATCTGGAACGACTTCCGCATCACCATGGATGGTGCGTATGTTACGCTGGAAATTGACCACTCAGCTACCGGTAACGTATTTGTAACAGCCATTGCAGAAGGAACAAATGGTACGGTGCTGACGGAAACGTATACCCAACCCGTTTCTGCTGTAGAGGATATCGTGGCTTTCCTGATTTGTGATGGCAGTTATTTCGAGATGAAGAAAGCATACCTAATTCCTTCAAAAGTAACTTTTGTGGAAGACGTTGATCCTGTTTCAATCACCGTTGAAGGGACTCCTGCCTTTGTTGAAATAGGAGACGAGGACTTTTGGGGTGATGGTATTGCTACTGTTACTTTCGCTGACGGTTCTTCTGTACAAGTGCCAAAAGAAGATCTGTCATTCACTGTTATTCCTGACATGACATTTGTGGGAGAAAAGACTGTTACTGTAGCTTACAGTAAAACCAAACAAGGCGCCTACACCCAGGCGGTTTCAACTTTCTATTCCCTGGAAGTAACAAACTCTGTTACAAGCCTCGAAGTTACTACTTTGCCAGCCATAACCGAGTACTATTTCTATAGCAGCGACTCTATCCTGTTTGACCCAACAGGTATAGTGGTCACGGCTACCTATTCGGATGCTTCAACAGCAGTTATTGATAATGAAGCTCTTCAGTTTGGCAAGATTCCGGCTGTTGAGGGTGATCAGGTCGTGCTGATTTCATATACTGGTGCAACCTCCACAGTAACTACAACTTGCCCATTGACTCTTGAAATGGGTATTGGTCAGGTAGGTACAAATGACTTATTAACTCCATGGTGGTCGGCATTTTCTAATGAGTATGCAGTTCCTTCAGGATCGAGTACGACCATAAAAATGTACTGCTACTCTGACAATGCTGCAAACTGGCACAGCCCTGCCACAATTTTGCGTAAAGCCGATTTCACCGAATATGCTGTAGTTCGTATGGACAATTTCGGATGGGGTGACGGCTATGGATCTGCAATACTCACGAGTGACTGGAACTGGGATATATTCACATCCAATATAAATGGCTCTTACATAGAGATCACCGTTACAAACAACGGAGACAATACTGCTGATGTATTGTACAATGTTACGTACAACAGTGGCGAAACGCATTTCCAACAGTATGAAGGAATAACGGTTGACAGCGGCGATCTGAATTGTGCACTCGTAACGGAGTTTGCTTATCTCGTAATTGTAGAATAATCATTTGATTTAAAAATAATAAAATTCTATTATGAAATATTTATATATAGTCTTGCTGGGATTGCTGGCGCTGGCACCTGCAACCTACGCAGAAGGCAACGGCAATGCCAATAAGTTGTCAATGACTCAACCTGCGGACATAACAGTAAAAGGTATAATCGTTGACGAAAACGGAGAACCTCTTATTGGTGCAACAATACAACAAAAGGGTACGGCCAATGGTACCATTGCCGAGATTGACGGTAGCTTCTCTCTTTCTGTTCCCGGAGATGCTACGCTGGTAGTTTCTTTTATTGGGTACAAAAGTTTTGAGATAGACGTTAATGGAAGAACAGACCTCGGCACCATTACCATGTTTTTGGATTTGACTGAGCTCGAACAGGTGGTCGTAATAGGTTATGGTACACAGCGGAAGGTTGACCTCACGGGG
>QQUB01000875.1 GCA_008501835.1 Bacteroidota bacterium | reverse complement strand
ATTCCCTTGAATTCAAAAAGATCAGCGGAAACCTCAACTGGGGCCTGACCTATAGTGTGGAAAGCGATACTTATGACCCCAACGACCTCGGATTTCTTTACAATAACAATGAACAGTCCGTTAATCTTTGGATTGACTACAGCATTTTTAAACCCAAAAAAGGTCCTTTTAACCGGATGAATTTTGGCTTCTATACTGGTTACGACCGCTTATTCAATCCAAATGAATTTACCGAGTGGGGAGTCAATTTATGGGCCTGGGGACAAACAAAGAATTTTTGGAACCTGAATATTTGGACCTACTTTGAGCCGCTCAACGGGTACGATTATTTTGAACCTCGTGTGGCCGGTCGGTATTTTGAAACGCCAACTTTCGCCAATGTTGGGTTTAACATCAGGTCAGATCGCCGAAAAAGAGTTAGGTTATGGCTAAACGTGCGTATTGCCAATTTCGGGGACGAGGGAAGATATGACTGGAGAATTGCCTTTGGACCAACTGTGCGTGTAAGTGACAGGTTCTCGTTTGGTTTTACTGTGGAAAATTCAAAAGCGAACAGGCAGGTAGGTTTTGTAAATCACCTGTATGAAGATGATTTTGATGAAATTCCGGATGTTATTTTTGGCAGACGGGATAGAACTACCATCACAAATAATGCTTTTGCATCTTACACCTTCAACAACAAAATGGCGTTGACGTTCAATTTGTATCACTACTGGAGTAAAGGGTATTACACCGAATTCAACTTACTAAATGATGACGGACAACTTGCCAGTACCGATTACAATGAAATGCATGACTTTAACTTCAATGCTTTCAACATAGACCTTCAATATCGTTGGAGATTCGCGCCGGGAAGTGATCTGTACATAGTTTATAAAAATGCCATTTTCAATAGCGACGATGCGGCAGACCAGGATTACTTCAACAATGTCCGTTCACTATTTGGAAATGCTGTCAATAATCAGATCTCCCTCAAGGCGGTGTATTTCCTCGACTACCTCTACTTTACGAAAAAATAATTCAAGAAATAGTTCTGTTTTGAAAAGGCTGTCCGGAATTTCCGGGCGGTCTTTTTTTGTTTTAGGCTTGATTTTTCCACCCCCTGCGCCCCCGCCAGCGTGGGATATTTGATTTCCCCCGCTGGCGGGGGACTAAGGGGGTGGAATTCATGTCTCTGCCTACTCCTTCTTATAAAAACACCCAATCCCCAAAATAGCAATTGTAGGTGCTACAATCAGATTGATGAACGACATCAAATGCCACGGAGCATAAGTTCCATAAGAAATACCTAGGGCCGTTGTAGCAAAGATGGTGCTCGCAGTCCAGGGCAGAGCGCTTTCCAGGATAGTCCCGTAATCTTCAATGGATCGGGACAAAACCTTTCGTTCGATCTTTAACTCATCGTACTTGTGTTTAAAAGCATCTCCTATGATGAAGCTGGTCGCATACTGGTTGGATGTCAATGCATTGGTCATTCCCGTGGCCAATAGTGAACTCAAAATTGTTTTAGTCCTTGAATTCGCAAAACGGAACAGGCGATGAACAAGCCTTGGCATGGTATCCATCAGATCCAATACGCCAATAAAAACAAATACAAACAACGCAAATACAATGGGTTCTATCAATGCATACAGACCACCTCTTTCGAAAAGCTCATGAATCCGGTCCGGCATGGTATCGGCATAAGCCGTCATTTCCATATCAAAGCCGTGCAAAAGAGTGGTGATCACATGTTCCAGGGAAAACGGTTGAAAAATGAGGGCCAAAACCCCGGCCAATAATGTACAGCCGATCAAAGTGGGCAAAGTGGGCCATTTCCGAATAGAACCAATCAGGACAAAAACCGGTGGAAGTAATAAAAAGAGGTTGAAATTAAATAGTTGGGCAATATTAGATAACGTTGCCTGCACCTCCGGATTATTGGCCTCTGTCACCTGAGGGGGAGATACCCACCCCATAATCAGAAAAACAAGTGCCGCCATGATCGCTGATGGCAGTGTAGTATACATCATGGATCGGATATGGTCGTATAAGTCCACATCCGTGGCCATAGCTGCCATGTTAGTAGTATCCGAAAGTGGCGATAATTTATCTCCGAAGAATGCTCCTCCGATAATGGCTCCGGCGGTAATCCCCAGATTAGCCTCCTTGGCTACTGCCACACCTAATACAACCACTCCAACCGTACCGATTGCCCCCCAGGAGGTCCCCGTCAATAAAGAAAAAATGATGAGGATAACGAAGGCCAGGAAATACAGAAAAGCAGGGCTGATCCACTTGATTCCGTAATAAATCAGCATAGGAATCGTGCCCGAGACTATCCAGGAACCGATGATCAGACCAATACAAAATAAAATAAGTATTGCAGGAAAAGCTTTGGCCAGTTTATTAGAGATTGCCGTCTGGATCTCCGGCCAAGGAAATTTCAAAATCAACAATTGACCAATAGCAAAACTCGCTGCCAATAAAAAAATCATCTCCAGCGGCAGATTGGACTGTCCCCAAACATTAGGACGTAAAACCACTCCGTAAATAATCAAAAACAACAAAAACAATATAGGCAAAATAGCTGCTGAAAAACTAATCTGATGTCTGGTGTCAGGCATGTGTCAATGGGTTTTGAGTAGACGGTGGAGGTTAACGGTGGACGATTTACGGTTTACAGAGGATGGAGATTTTATACCCGTAACACGTAACTCGAAACCCGCAACTTATTCAAACCCCGGCAAAATAATGATTATTTGAATTTTTATCTGATTAAAAAAAGTTTTACACAAAAAGTAATAGCTTTTGCTTTTTATCAAATGTTAATGGAGCTGATTGTTGACGGGCATAACTTTGCCTTGAATCAAAAATCACCAGACAATGAAAAATTTGATAATGCCTTTATTACTTACTGCTTTGGTCACTCCGGTTTTAGGCCAGCAAAATTTAAAAATTGAAAACTCCGGCACTACTCTGAATGTAAATATTTACAACGAAGAAGCTGAAGAAACTCTAATCCTTTTACATGGAGGCCCCGGCACTCCTATTGGCATGGAAGAGCTTGCAACATTCATTAAGTCCGAATTTAGGGTCATCACTTTTGACCAACGGGGAACGGCCCTTTCTCCCTGTAACAATGGTGATTATTCCATGGAAGCTTACATAAGTGATATCAATCGTATCGCTGAACACTTCCTT
>QQUB01000222.1 GCA_008501835.1 Bacteroidota bacterium | reverse complement strand
CTGAAACTCCTGAAACCATTTGAAACTAATTCTGAACACATACTCACTTCTGACGAATGATTATTAAAACCTACCTGAAACGGGTTGGCCATAATATGTACCTGATTCCCATCCCAGGGAAGCAGGGCGAACAGATTCTGAAGGAATTCGGCAAAAGAGTCATTTGTAAGGGGAATGGCGGCAAAATTCATTGTGCCGTTCAAAAAAGCAAAACTCATGGCTTTTATATTGGAGCTGGAAAGGATGCCCGGAAGAAATTAAAAATCCAATCGGAGGGCGAACTTGTGTTGACTATTCAGGAAGACAACAGTAAGTATCAATTGGAAGTTCCCGAAGAACTATCAGAAGTTTTGGAAACAGATCCGGAGGCAAGCGAACGGTTTGAAGCCCTGACCGATGGGAAGAAAAGAAGCCTGATCCATTATGTCGGCAAGGCCAAACAATCCATGACCAGGATCAACCGTGCTCTGAAAATTGCCGAGAACCTGAAGTTTGGTTTTACGGATCTGAAAGAATTGATGAGTTAATCTCCACTAACCTTAAAGCAAGTTTGTAATGACCTTATTTTCAAAAATCCGTATATTTTAGGCAGATATTATTGCCTTCCCCTCCAAAGATGTCCTAAAAAGGGACCCGCTCTCCAATAGCAACTTGCACACAAAACTGCTTTCCAAACAGATGATCCGGTTTTAGAAGCAATGGTTAGCACCTGGTATCTCAGGTTCAACAGGATAGATTAAATTTATCAACCCGGTTCTGTACTTAGTAGAAAAATTGCTACGGACCCAGGTTTTCTTCCTTATTTTTGTCTACCAGAAAGTTGATGAAAATGGAAAAGCTTAAAAAAATCTGGTGGACACTAGCTTCCGGTTATTCAGATAACCGGGAAACCATAGAGAAATTGTGGTTAGAAATTCTGGCATATTATTCAGCCGATAATCGTTTTTACCATAATTTTCGCCACCTGGCTTATATGTTGGAAAAGGCAGAATCGTACAAAAAGGGGATTGCTGATTTTGACACATTCCTGTTCTCCATTTTTTACCACGACATCATCTATGATATAAACCGTCAGGATAACGAATATCAAAGTTCTGTAAAAGCCATGGAGTGTTTGACTAAACTTGGTGTGGGCCAACAGCAAATTAGTAAATGTATGCAACAGATCCTGGCCACTATGGATCATGAAAAAAGAGATGATGCGGATACGGATCTTTTTACAGATATTGACCTGTCCATATTAGGTGAAGAATGGAGCGTTTATGAGGATTATTGTCAAAAGATTCGACAGGAATACAACATCTATCCTGATTCCGTCTATAATGCTGGCCGAATAATTGTGCTTAAGCATTTTTTAAATATGGAAAAGATATTTAAGACTCTTGAGTTTCATGGTAGTCATGAATCAAGAGCCAGAGTAAATCTTCAAAAAGAATTGGATTTATTAATTGGAGTTTAATAAAAACTTAAACCCTGGGATCAATTATAATACCGGAAGAAAATTAACATCCATTGACCAACATAAATTATTGAGTATGAAAAAGGTTCTGATCTGGAATGCCCTAATCTGGGCAGCCGTAATTTTGATAGCCTCCTACCTTTTCAAGGATAGTGAACAATATGAAATCCTTTTTGGGGTATTGATAGTATCAGCCACTCTAACCAATGCACTTATCCATGATGCCGGGAAAAAAATGAGGAAGTCGGGTTGTGATTAATGTTGTGCGGCACTTTTTGGTTGAAACTTGTGTTGTTGACATAAAAAATGGGAGAAATCATAATCATAACCGGAGCTTCCGGTGTCGGTAAGACAAGTGTTTTTGAAAAAATCAAAACACTTTTACCTGAATCGGACTTTGCATTTTTCAGATTCGATAGCATCGGTGTACCCTCACTGGAAGTAATGATTGAACAGTTTGGATCACCCTCCGGCTGGCAGGAAGCCAAAACTTATGAATGGATGGAAAGACTGGCCAAAGAAAAAGGAAATAAAACCATTATTTTTGAGGGCCAGATGAATATGGATTTTATTGAGGGAGCTTTGGCAAAAAATGAATTCGATATATACAAAATCGTACTCCTGGATTGTTCGGAAGCAGAAATGAAAAGACGCTTGATTGAAGACCGAAATCAACCGGAACTTGCCAATCCTGATATGTCCAACTGGCTTAGGTTCTTAAGAAACCAGGCATCAGAAAAGAAAATACCGATAATTGATACTACAGGGATGACTGTAGACCAATCCGCAAATCATTTTATTTCAAATATCCTTGCTCATGACCATTGAACCTATTTCTCATATTAACATAAAACCGCTTATTCCTTTGGTTCTAAAGCTTTGGCCGGAGTGTGATCCGGACGAAGAATACGATAACTACCAAAACGTTTTGGCTTCCAAAAACGAGATTTGTTTTTTGATGAAAAATGAGGGCAAATATGTCGCATTCATTCACTGCGCATTGAGGTTCGATTATGTAGAGGGTACCAATTCATCCCCGGTAGGATATGTGGAAGGAATTTATGTGGAGCCTGAGTATCGAAAATCCGGTGTAGGCAAACAATTACTGGAGGCCGGAGAGGGCTGGAGCAAATCCAAAGGATGTTCCCAATATGCCTCGGACACGGAAATATTCAATGAAGACAGCATCAATTTTCACAAAAAGGCAGGGTTCGAGGAGGTCAATCGCGTCGTTTGCTTTGTGAAGGATTTAAATTGAAATAATTTCGCTAAAAATGAAGATGATACGTCTGTTGACTACTTTTAAATTTTTGGTTTTCCTGTTGGCATGTAACCCGGCAGAAGGTCCCAATGTCCAAAATATCACCTCTCAATATTTTCAAACCTATGCTGAAAGAGCCGACTTCGATAAATTCCTCGATTTTTACGCCGATACCCTGATTCTTGAAGATATGATGATGGGGGAACGTATCGAAGGTAAAGAATCCCTTGCCCGCTTTTTTGACTGGGAAAACCAGCTGTTTTCCCTGAAGGATTCTGTTGCCTTGGTCGTTACGGATCAAATAGTCGAAGGACATAAATCGGTCACCCGGGGATATTTTACCCCTTTCACCTGGGCAGGTACGGATGTGGAACCTATGCATTTTACCATAATCCTGGAATTCAACGATGCCGGAAAGATCATCAAACAAACCGACTGGATCAATTATCCGGCTTACATGATT
>QQUB01000425.1 GCA_008501835.1 Bacteroidota bacterium | reverse complement strand
CAATTTCATTTTTACACATTTAGCTGTTCAATCCAATTTCAACTTTCCCATAATGGCCTCACCGGTAACCTTGTCAATAAAGCCTCTTTCCAATCCCGATTTTGGATCTCTGTTTTCGTGCACCTCCAGGTTCTCATCCAGGTTAAACCTGCTTTTTAGGTCATCCAGGTCCAGGTAGGTATCAAAATAGATCCAGTTATTGGTGCATCCGCTCCAGGCTTTTCCAAAGAAGGTTATGGAGATTCCCTGATCGTATAAATGCTCTGCTATCTGCCTGATCTGTAGTGATTGTATGGTTTTAATTCTATTCATAGAGGCTAGTGACTTTTAAAGGGCTTATTGATTTTCATAGAATTCCTGAAGAATAAAAAACGCTTTCTTTTTTTGTCCATCATCCGAAATGAGGCCTTTGCGATTCCAACCATCCTGGATTTTGGGCAACACTCTTCTCGGAGACCTGAAATCAACCAATATCCAAGGCGATATTCCCTGAACTTTTTCAACCTTACCGATCAGTTCTAAGGTCTTTATATATAAATCCTCCTGAAACTCCTCCGTCCACCGCGAATTTTTATCTCCGTTTAAGCCTTGCTTTGCTCCTGCTCCAAATTCAGATACCAGGACTGGCTTATCCTGCTCTATAACCCAGGTGATCCTTTCGCATTTTTCAGGGAGTCCATCATACCAGCCTATATATTGATTAAAGCTTAAAACATCCACCATTTCAGCAAACGGGTCGTCTATGGTCCTGATGGATGGGTTGCCCTGATAATCTTTTTGTTCCAAGGCCGCGCTTATCAGGCGGGTATCATCTTTGGCTTTTGCAAATTCTGTCAGTTTGTTCAAAAACTCATTTCTGGCAGGCACATTAGGCGTTTCATTGGCCATCGACCAGATGATGACGCTCGCTCTGTTTTTATCCCTGTCAATCAGTTCGGAAAGTTGATTTTCCGCATTTTGATAGGTATCCTGGTTATCCCAGGAAATTGTCCAGTACACAGGGTTTTCTTCCCAAACCAAAATCCCTTTTTTATCTGCCAGGCGAACCATGTGTTCGTTATGGGGATAATGAGCCAACCTAACGTAATTACACCCTAATTCCTGTGCCCATTGCAGCAATTGCTCAGCATCTTCTTTGGAATAACCTCTCCCATCACGTAAGGGACTTTCTTCGTGAATGGAAATGCCTTTTAGATAGACAGGTCTATCGTTCAGGAGGATCTGCGTTCCTTTTGTACGTATGGTCCGGAAACCGATTTGATCCGTGACCTCTTCTTCTTTGACTCGAATGCTCACCTCATATAAAACAGGATTTTCGATTGACCAATAGTTAATATTGTCCGCTGTTATTTCAAAAGAAGTGCTCCCGTTGTCATCTGTTATGAGGTCCTTTTTTATTCCTAATCCGGGAATGCTTACCTGGACCTTTTCATGGCTTACATTGTTCCCGTTTAGAGTTATATATCCTTGAATTTTTTTATCATTTTCAGGACTTAACTGAATAAAATAATCCTGAATGAAATTGGAAGCCGTTTCGACGAGTTTTACATCCCTTGTTAGTCCTCCGTAGTTCCACCAATCTGTGTTCAGGGTCGGGACACCTTCTTTTAGTCTTTTATTATCAACTTTTACGACCAGGAAGTTGTCTCTGGCCTTGACAATATCTGTAATTTCAAAATTGAAAGGAGTAAAGCCGCCAATATGCGTTCCCAATTTCCGACCGTTAAGGTAAACTTCCGTTTTATAGTTCGAGGCTTCAAAATAAACAAACACTCTTCCCTCCTCTCTGGAAGGGGTGAAATCAAATGACTTTTTATACCATAGGCTTCCTTCATAATAAAAAAGTTCCTGTTTTTGGCTGTTCCAGTCACCTGGCACTTTTAAATCACCCATACCATCAAAGTCGTACTCCAAAAGTTCCGAAGGGGAGTTCGGTTTTGAGTTGAGAAAAAATGCACTTGCCCAAGGGGTTTCCTGTTGGTCAAATGGTTCGTAGCGGTAATTATAATATCCGTTTTCATAGGGATCCACGATATATTTCCAACTCCCATTGAGTGAGGTGGTCGAACGATTATATACGTTGGTTATCAATTCAGTCTGCGAGAACCCCGAAAAGGATAAAACCATAAAGGCCAGACTAATAATCAAACTATTTTTCATTTGCTATCATTATTTTTTCAAGTATCAAATTAGACTTTTTCTGAACGTTTTCAATTTTTGCTCCCCAAGACTCCAAGACACTTCCATGCAACAGCATTACCCCGGCCATCTAATGGTTCCCGAATCACCATATCTTCCCTGGAATCCAGTATTTCAAAACCTATCTCATTCAATTTTTCATAAAGTTTCCCCGGAGGATAAAAATCCAACCAGTGCTCGTATTTATTGAAATTTAATGGAGTGATTAACATGAGTTTCCCCTTGGGTTTTAAGATGCGAAACATTTCCTTCAAACCTTCCAATGGATTCTCGAGCCTGTCCAGCAAAAAACTATTCAGTACCAGATCCTGAGTTTCATTTTCAAAGGGTAGATCCGTTGCTTTGGATAAACCAAATTGCAAATTCCTGAGCTGATATCCGTTTATTTTGATTGGCCCGGGAAACCCTTTACTTCTCAGATCTACTTCTATCGATTTCCCTTCAACCCAAAATTCATTGGCTCGTTTCAGCATTTGGTAGCTGTAATCGATTCCCCAGCATTTTGCCCCCGGAAAACGTTTTGCCAAACTACCGATCCATCGTCCTACCCCGCTACCGACCTCCAGTATACTGCCGTCACGGTAATTTTGGCAATGTTCTTCTCCAAAATCCAAAACATGCTGCATCGGGTAATTCCCCCAAATCTCATCTGCAAGATGAAGAGCGGTTTGCCTAACGACCATTTCGTCATATCGCTCGTAGATATCCTTTTTAAAATCCTGTTCTGATTTATCGAAAAAGAATGGGATGCCGTTTCTGTACCTTAGAGGTTCTTTCATTTGATAAAGATATCCTTTTTCATATTACGTACCTATGGGACTTTAGGAGCTTATTAGTTGGGTAAGTTACTATTGGCTGTCTCTACGAGGCCATTGGTTAAATCAATATGAGTTATCTGTCGATTTTTTTTTTTTTTTCAGGTCAAAAATACTTCTGGCATCTATTCAATAGACTTCTCCTTTTGCCACACCCTTCCATCCACTGCCA
>QQUB01000224.1 GCA_008501835.1 Bacteroidota bacterium | reverse complement strand
AAAAGTTGGAAAAAGTAAAAATGGCATCTCCGACACGGGAGATTTCCACTGATGATTACGGGAACCAATTTGTGAAGTATTATTTTTCAACGGACCATCTGGAGGAATTGGAAGAGGAGGTTATGAAAGCCATTGAGTTGCTTTTTTAATTGAGGATAGGGAGGGCGCCGAGAGCTCTTTCGCAGAGTTTCGCGAAGAAGCGCTGAGAAAAAAAACTCCGTGGCCCTCAGCGCTTCTTCGCGGTCCTCCGCGGTATAACCCTCTGCGCCCTCAGCCCCCTCTTATAATTGTTCAAACAGAATACTCTCCAACCTTACAAGTTATTTACCATCCGCTTTATCCCATTTTTCAAAGCTGCAACATGGAAATTAATTATCAGCCCAACCTTGTAATCACCTAATTTCATGTAGGTCAACAGCTGAGCTTCATGTATCGGAGAAATATGCTCGACCGTTTTCAACTCAACTACAATTTTGTTTTCCACTAACAGGTCCATACGATAACCATGATCCAACTCAACACTTTTATAAACTATTGGGCAAGGCACTTCAGAAGAAACGATCAACCCTCGCTGCTGTAATTCGAATAACAAACATTCCTTATAAGCAGATTCAAGTAATCCCGGACCCAGTTGTTTGTGAACCTCGATAGCTGCTCCGATAATAATGCCGGTAATATGATTTTCTTTCATTTGGTTTGATTTTTATTATTTGAAAATTTTATTGTGGTGCAGAGAGAGTGGAGGAGGCGGAGAACGCCGAGAGCTGTACCGCAGAGTTACACAGAGAAGCGCGGAGTACCGCTGAGAAAAAAGACTCCGCGGCCCTCAGCGCTTCTTCGCGGCCCTCTGCGTAATAACCCTCTGTGCCCTCCAAATTCTCAACTCCCTCCACCCTCTAATTTTCCGATATAAAAGAATCCTCCTCCTCATTGAAATAATCACGAGGATTTTCCGACTCTTCCTTCAACATGATGGGAAGAGAATATTTGCTCGATGAAACATAATTCTTCAATTCCTCAGGTAGTGTCATTTTCCCTTCGTCTTCATCCTCCGGCCAGACACTGCTTTTTCCTACATCACACCAGGGACGTTGAATACATCCAGGACAATATCCAGTACACCCATCCAGGTGCCAACCTCCGCCCGGACAAAGCTCATGCTCCTCCTCAATCCAATCCAGAACATACTCATAAAACAACCTGTCCGGGATATCTTTCAGGTCCACATAGAATCCTTTGTCCGCCATTGCTTTCAATATAGAGTTAATAGCTTCGGGAAGCTCATCGTCAGTAAGTTCTGAGGAGGCTTTTATGGTCAGGGAATCGGGTAACTGAGCCTTTATGGTTTCTCGCACACTCTCGCCGCGTACCCATCGTTCAAATCGATACCAGTCACTGTCGGGAGAGATGCCTGGGAAAACAGGCGGAAAGGGATCACCTGTCAGTTCCATCAATTCCTTGCTTTGGTGTTCCAGATACTTTTGGGTGAATTTCAATAACCCGGCATAAATCCGATTCAGGTGATCCAGGTCCTCAGTGAAATATTGGACCACTTCTGCCGGGTCCAGCCCGAGTTTGGCAAATTCCTCTTTCAGTTTTTCATGGATAAGTTTTGCGCGGGTATTATGGTCTTGCATGATTTGATTTTTTGGTTCCACGTAAAAATATGGGAAGACCATTCGATTAATCGTAAGTTAGCCGGATACTGCCGTTTTTAGCCGTTTGTAAACGTTTGTAAATTATTGTAAAAACCCATCCTGCTAGTTAATAGGTTGTTTCCTGTAATGCCTGCAATGCTTATCTTTAGTTAAGAGTTTAACTCAAAATCCTTTTAAAATGAGGAACCCTTTTGCCATTATTTCAATAGTCCTGATATTTTTTTCTTGTCAAACACCTTCAGAAAAATCACCAATTTCTGATGGGGAAAAGCTATATCGGTCCGCGGCAGAATTAGTCGCGCAAACGCAGTTGGATTCTGCTCTCCTGCAATTAACCCTAGCCTTTGAAAAAGATCTGGAAAACCCCATGAGGATTGTCCAGGACAGTAAGATGTATCCTTTGATTCAACATCAGGAGTACCGTCCAAAAATCAGGGATCTCATTAGACAATATTGTGATAACAGCCATGCGATCATGGTACGTCCTGAAGAGCAGGGCCAGTCTATTAAAGTAAAAGGACAGATACTTGATGAAGTAAGTCAAAAACCAATATCCGGAGCTCTGGTAGAACTTGTTCACACCGATAATGATGGAGACTATTTCAAGGAAAAAACATTATGGAATCCAAGGATCTTTGCTTACCTGAAAACAAATGCCAAAGGAGAATTCTCAGTGGAAACGATACTACCCGGAATTTACCTGGATGATGAAGACCAGCCGGTCCCGGCACATATCCATTTCACCCTGGAGAAGGAGGGATACCGGGTTTATGCAAGTGAATTTACTTTTGATGATGATCCCGTATTCAAAGCCAACGGAAATGTGGAAAATGTGCCTGTTGCCAAAAAAGAGGTAATGGACGGTGAAGAGGTTTTTGAAGTTAAATTGTTCATGCAACCCGTTAATTGAAGATAAGCAAGAACTATTCATCCAAATAAAGAGAGTAAACTCAGAACAACCATAACTCAGAGAACTCTATGCCTTCTCCGTGTTCTCCGTGGTTAATCCCTTCCATTCCTTATTCCCCTGTTCCTTATTCCCTTCATAAATAAGGCACCAGCAACTGGAGCGAAGTTGAGCATAGCGAAATCCCGTACCGCTAGGTCGGGGCGACATCTCGGCATTTTATGCGGCGGACAGGTTCCCCTACACAAAGTGTCGGGGCAGCAACCAGATTCCCTTTTTTTCGTATTTTGTCATTTAATAATGAATGCCCCCACCAAAATCATTCTTCAAACCATCATCCTAAAAAAAATCTTAGCATGAAAAATTTAATCACCTTGACTTTGGCAATGATGCTTTTCGTTGCCCCGATTTTCTCTCAATCTACCACTACAAAAGCTGATCAATTAGACCAATTATTCACCCATTGTTCAGACAATAACCTGTTCAATGGCACGGTGCTCGTCTCGGAAAATGGCAAAGTAATTTACCGGAAGGCCTTCGGATATGCCGACATTGAGGCCAAAGAAAAGCTTACGCCGGAATCTTCGTTCTACCTTGCGTCCGTTTCCAAGCAATTTACCACTATGGGCATAATGATCCTGAAAGAAAAAGGTAAGCTCTCCTACGATGATAAACTTTCCAAATTTTTCCCGGAGTTTCCCGAATATGCTGATGGGATTACTGTACGTCACCTCATGACGCATACCTCGGGAGTACCTGACCATTATCGCCTTGGAGCCTATAAAGTTGATTTGACAAATTCAGATGTTAAAGACTTGTTGGTCAAACAGGAAAAACTGGATTTCGAACCTGGAGAAAGATACTCTTACAGCAATGGCGGTTATGTGATGCTTGCCATGATCGTAGAGAAAGCTTCAGGCATGCCGTTCCACAAATTCATGAAGAAAAACATCTTTGATCCGTTAAAGATGAAAAACACACTGGTGTATGATGAGTCAAAACCAAAAGTGGAAAATCGTGCAAAAGGACATCACCATGTCAGCGGGTACAATGATTATGAGATCCTTACCTCAGGCGCCGGAGGAATGTATTCCAGACTTGATGATCTCCACAAATGGGATCAGGCCCTCTACACGGAAAAGCTCGTTTCCAAAGAAACCATGGAAGAAGCCTACACGTCAGCAAAGCTCAATAATGGCGACCTTACAGATTATGGATATGGCTGGGGAATTCAGCAGACTGATAATGGAAAAATTGTCCAGCATTCAGGAGGTATGAATGGTTACCGCACATTTATCCGTAGAGATTTGAACCAAAACAATTGCCACATCATTCTGACGAATAAAGGTGATGCCTTGGCTATGGGCGGAATCAATACCGCCATTGCCAATATTCTCAATGGAGAGGAATTTGAATTGCCAAAGATTCCACTTTCCGGCCAGTTGGCGAAAATGATGAAAGAAAACGATATGGAAACGGCGATTACGGATTTCAAAAAAATGATCGAGGCAGAGAGTGATAAATATGAATTGGACGAAATGGGTATCAATGCTCTGGGGTACGTCTATATGAATGAGGAAGATTATGAAACTGCCATTGAAGTATTTAAACTCAATGTGGAATTATTCCCAAATTCTTCTAATACATATGACAGTCTTGGAGAGGCTTACATGGAAAATGGACAAAACGGACCTGCTATCAAGAATTATAAAAAGTCCATAGAGCTCAATCCGAATAATGAAAACGGGATTGCTATGCTGAAAAAAATGGGACTGGATGAATCTGAACTGAGGCAAACTATTACCATTCCTGAAGATGTATTGGATACCTATGTTGGAAAATACGAACTTCAGCCAGGATTTGTTCTTGAAATTATGCGGGAGGGTGATAAGATGTATGTCCTGCCTACAGGTCAGCAAAAAAGCGAGATTTTTGCAGCTTCTGTGACTCGTTTCTACAGTAAAATTGTTGATGCCCAGGTTACTTTTAATAAGGATGAGAATGGAAAGATTGTAAGCCTGACATTGCATCAGGGCGGGGATTATGAGGCGAAGAAATTGGAGTAGTCCACAGACGTTAGTACCAGTACCAGTACCAGTACCAGTTGGCAGTACCAGTACCAGTTGGCAGTACCAGTACTAGGTTTAGATAGAGGAGGAGGCTAAAATTCAAAAATTAAAAAACGAACGGCTCGCTTTCATTTTTGAGAGTGGGCCGTTTGTTTATTATAACAACTTACCAGATAACTTATAAACTACTTTTACGTATTCCAGGACGATCACCAGTGAATAATGAAATTATATTTCATAGCATGGTCATGACGGCTATTGGTATGGAATTTGTTCCTTAAAGTATTATCGTTCCCTTCCTTATGCAGTAACCTGTCTGGATTGGAGGCTCTGCTGGCTATTTTGGTTCCTGGACCCACCAAACATCCATAAGCAATGTTGAAGTTTATTTTATCATCAGGATCTTTAAGCATATTTAATAGTTCAATGGGTGTCATTAAGTTTTCTCCCCACCATATAATTCCTTCTTTGGTTATCTCACGCCCATAATTTGGATTATTATCATCATATTCTCGGTCTTTAAATTCCCCAGGTCGGCCGTTCTCAATGTATTCTTCTTGATGATAGTTCTTAAAGACTGGATTCAATATAGGTTCTTTTTTAAATCGAACGATCGTATCGACATTTTTTCCCCTGGCTTCTGTTGTTGAATCTACAGAGTGAATAATAATATTTTTATAGAAGGTTTTTCTTTCATCTATCCACCAGAAACTTCCACCTACCATAGCATGATGGTCCCAACCTCCAACCCCGTCATAAATCACTACCGCCCAATCGCGCCAGAACCAATGCTCTTTTAGCATTTTAACAAGCCCCTCACACAAATCGGCATAATTTGGGGAAATTAATATATAGGGTTGTTTCCATTCTGCATTGACCTTTCTTTTTAAGTTGGACATATAGTCATTAAGGCAAAGATTCACCTTTCTTTCCCAGGCATTGAATACATTTTCCATTTTACTGTGATAAAATTCATCAGCATCTTTGTTGATGGCTTCGAGGGTTTCATCACTTATGTCATCTTCTTTAAGAGTTTTTATTAAAACTTCAGCTGTCATAGCAAATGAAACTCTTAATTTGAGGAAGGCGCCAAGCTGGTTTATTGTTCTAATATTACCATAGGATGTGTAATATATAGCATCAAACAGGTTAGTGGCTAAATTCTTTCCGGTAGCCTGATTTTCTATGGCTTTTGCAGCTTCCCGTATGGTTTTTATATCATATTCGAGTAGATCATTTTTGGCTTGTTCCTGGAGAGTCTCATCATCTTTTTCTATACTTTTGTAATAAATCTCAATATCATCCTGTAAGGTGCTTAATGAATTTAAATGTTGCTGGAGTTGAGTCAATGCGGCTTGTTCTCTTATAATTCCTTCCAGTTTCTTAAACTGATCCAGCATGGCATTTTCAAGCTGATCGATTTTGGCACTGACTTTTTCAATAGCTTCCAGGATTATTTCTGTATCGCTTTTTTCATTACTAAAAAAGGAAATGATACCGAATACCACACCAACGGCAGCCAGGCTATAGGAGATTCCATTTAGTGCTTTGGATACTTTTAATAAGTTCTTAATGGTTTTTACATCGGTTACCTTGTCCAGGGTTTTGATGTATTCATTAATTTTTTCCGATGCCTTTTTTGCTTTTTCAGCAAAGCCGTCTAATTTTTCTTTACTTATTGGGAGTTTGAAGTCGTCCATTGGGTTTAATTTTTTAATTGTTTAGTATAAAGATATAAATTATGGCGATATATCTTGTTGGTGTGAAAATGTTCGGACTTGTGAGAAAATAAACAATTTTCTTTTTGCTGCTCAATTATGATTGGTGTTTATCATGTACTTGAGGCATAGAAGTGATTAACACGAAAGGTGAGGTAGAGAATAAAGAGAGGTTTGAAGTGGCAAAGAAATAGGTTAAGCAATTTAGAACGCTCCCATTTTGGTGACCTTTGTCGGCCAAAACCATGATTTTTATCAATTGAAATCCGTTGTGTTTCGGAATTTTTTCGGATTTTATGTACTGAAAATCAGTGTGTTAACTTTCTGTGATTCTGTTGTTGGAAACGATTTTGCCAATTTTCTAAAAACCCTCATAATTTGCCCCCTCACCGCTTTTTCTTATTTTTACTAACGCTAAAAACACCTCGAAGGGAGTCTTTCTCTCTATTGCTCCCTTCTTAAAAATTGAACACCTGTTGTCCCGACAGAATTCTTTTTTAACATCAATTGATAAAAAGATGACAACAGGAATTGACAAAAGTGAACTCGATATGATCGTTGAGGCGATCCGAGATTTTGCATCAGAAAGCTTCCCGGTATCCAGATTACTCGAACTGGACCATAATGATGAATTTCCAATAGAAGAAATACGGCAAATGTGTGGCGATGGCCTGGGCCTCCACCTTATCTTCATCCCTGAGGAATATGAGGGGATGGGCGGTGGCGCATGGGACTCCTATCGCGTTTGTGAAACCATGGCCAGCATCGACCTCGGTGTGGCTACCGGAATCTTCGCTACTTTCCTCGGAGCAGACCCGATCGTTTTCGGTGCTACTGAGGAACAAAAGAAAAAATGGCTGACCAGAGTTGCCGTGGAAGGATTACTCATGGCCTATGGAGCCACTGAACCGGATGCAGGTTCTGACCTTGGATCTTTGCGCACAACGGCAACACCTGTCGAGGAAGATGGAAAACTCATTGGGTATAAACTCAACGGTAATAAACAGTGGATCAGTAATGGTGGTTATGCAGACCTGTACACCATTCTTGCCAAAGCACCCGGAGGACCTACATGGTTCGTACTTGAAAAAGGTGCTGAAGGATTCTCTTACGGAAAACCTGAGGACAAACATGGTATCCGTACAAGTAATACTGCTGCACTGGCACTGGAAGATGTGTTTGTCCCTGTTGAGAACCTGATAGGGGAGGGTGAAGGAAAAGGTCTTTTCCAGGCTCAGCTCGTATTTGGTTATACCAGATTGATGGTTGCCGCATTTGGACTCGGTGGTGGCTGGGGTGCTCTTGAAAAAGCCATCCCATATTCTACTGAAAGAATTCAAAGAGGAACACCTTTGTCAGAAAAGCAAGGATATACGCATAAACTCATCGTTCCTCACGTAGCGAGATTGGAAGCTGCTCGTTCCTATGTGGAGGAAACAGCAGAACGTATTGATAATAAAGAAGGTAACCTGAATACCGAAGGTGCCATTGCCAAATACATGGCTACAGAAGCAGGTAATATGGCTGCCGATGCCAGTATCCAGGCACTTGGAGGATACGGATACACCAAGGAGTATATGGTGGAAAAACACAAACGTGATGTCCGTATCACCACCATTTATGAAGGTACTTCCGAGATTATGGAAATGACCATCAGTCGTGACCGCTGGCAGTTACACCTTAAATCAAGAGGACAGTACTACCATGAAAAAGCTGTAGAAATGGAACAGCTTCATGCCAAGAACCCTAACGTGGGGGCCGGTATTGCTGCCATAGGTTTGCACACCCTTGCAGAATTGCTCGAAAGGGCAAGAGTCAGAAGACTTACCAGAAATCAACATATCTTATTGAGAATCGGGGAACTCGTCGCCTGGGCGGAATGTGCAGCCTCTATGGCTCGCCGCGCAGCCAGGGCTGCTGAAGGTACACTTCACGAAAAAGCTGATGCCCGCTTTGATGCAGAAACACTGGCCGTATTGAGCCGCATCTATGCCAGAGAGGCAGTCATGAAAGTTGGACAAGATGGATTAAAATGGATACTGGGAGCAGATACGCTTTCACCAGAAGAGATCCGTCAGTTTGAAAACCAACTTAACCTGACCGAGATCTATCAGACACAAACTGGCCTTTTGAGTGATATGGATATCATTTGTGATGTCCTCTACGAAAGAAAGGCAGAAGAAGTAGTTGCCTGATACAAAAACCACTTCTGGCGTCACCTTCTATCCTGATATAACGGAATTGGCGCCAGGCTGTTTATCAACAATTGACAATCGACCATCAACAATCTCTTACCATGAAGAAAGCAACGCATAAAGCAGTAGCTATAGTCGGAATAGGGGCAGTAATGCCTGATGCACCCAACCTGCCGACATTCTGGAACAATATTAAACAAGGTAAATACTCCATCTATGACGTTCCAACTGATCGTTGGGATGTTAATAAATATTACGATGCTGACCGTAAGGCGCCGGATAAGACCTATTCCAAAATAGGTGGTTGGGTCCAGGATGATGGCTGGGATCCGATGAAATGGCGGATGCCTATTCCTCCAAAGGTAAGTGAACAAATGGACTATACCCAGAAGTGGGCCATTACTGCAGCGAGGGAAGCCCTTATCGATTTCGGCTATCCTGACAAGGATTTTGACAGAGATCGAACAGCAGTTATCCTTGGTGTTGCTATGGGTGGTGACCAGCACCTTTATTCAGCAGCCAGGATTTTCTTCCCAGAATATGCTGAAATGCTGACGGATTCTGCTGGCTTCGCTGCCTTACCTGTGGATACCAGAAAATCCATTCTTGGCGATATGTATAAAAATCTCGACAAATTCTATCCGGGGATCACAGAAGATACCATGCCGGGTGAATTGTCAAATATTGTTGCCGGTCGTATTGCAGCTTTATTCAATTTCCATGGACCTAACTATATTGCCGATGCAGCTTGTGCTTCGGCTATGGCGGGTATTTCCGCAGCTATTGAAGGTCTTGAAGAATATGATTTTGACCTCGTTGTTACTGGTGGTATTGATGCCAATATGAGCCCTTCGACTTTCGTCAAATTTTGTAAAATCGGTGCTTTGTCAGAAACGGGTACACGCCCATATGCGGAAGGTGCTGATGGATTTGTGATGGGAGAAGGTGGTGCAGTTTTTGTACTCAAACGATTGGAAGATGCCGAAAGGGATGGGGATAAAATATATGCCGTTATTCGCAGCCTCGGAGGCTCCAGTGACGGAAAAGGAAAAGGTATAACAGCTCCTAATCCAATTGGTCAGACAATAGCAGTGAAAAGAGGTTGGGAAAACGCAGGGTTGTCTCCTGCTACAGCAACAATGATCGAAGGACATGGTACCTCGACTTCTGTTGGAGATGCAGTCGAATTGCAATGTTTACATGATGTTTTTGGAGAATTTAACCTGCCTGTTGGGAACATAGCTCTTGGGTCCGTTAAATCCAATATCGGACACCTTAAAGGTGCTGCCGGTGCGGCAGGAATTGCCAAGGCAACAATGGCGTTGTACGAAAAAGTTTTACCTCCTAGTTTAAATTTCCATAAGCCAAATCCTGGTGTGGATTTCAATACGTCTCCTTTCAAAGTGAATACAGAATTGAGATCCTGGGATATGAAAAATGGTGATCCAAGACGTTGTGGTGTGAGTGCTTTTGGATTTGGAGGTACCAATTTCCATGCTGTATTGGAAGAGTATATTCCAGGAAAGATTTTAGCTGAAGAAAAAACACGAATTTCCATGGCCGAACCAAGGCCTGCAAATCAGCCACAAAAAGATGTGAAGGCTCCGCTTCGGGGGGCATTTGTGAGAGGTAAGGAATCCTTGAATGAGCTGGTCAGTGAATTGGAATCCGTATTGTCAAAGGTCGAAGGCGGCTGGACCCCGGAAAGGAAAGCACCTGCCATGTCAGACCTTCGGGCTTCAGTCAGAATTGCCATTGATTATAATGATGCCACAGAATTGGCAGATAAATTAAAACGCGCGATAAAAGGTATCCAATCTGGAAAGCCTGGTGTTTGGAAACCACTCAATGCCAAAGGGATTTTCCTTGGACAAGGAGAGGCCAAGAAGGCAGCGTTTACTTTTACAGGGCAAGGTTCTCAGTATGTAAACATGCTTAAAGAACTAAGAGCAACTGAACCAATAGTTGCAGATACTTTCAAAGAAGCTGACGAGGTGATGATACCCCTGCTCGGTCGCCCGCTTTCGGATTATATTTTTGTCGATGAGAACGATAAGGAAGCAATCAAAGCAGCCGAAGAAGAACTGAAACAAACAGAAATTACCCAGCCGGCAGTGCTTACCACCGATGTAGCACTTTACCGGTTGATGATGGCTTACGGAATTGAACCTGATTTTGTAATCGGTCATAGTTTAGGGGAATATGGTGCTCTGGTGGCCTCCGGTGCAGTTACCTTTAAAAATGCCCTGGAAGCAGTGAGTGCCCGGGGTACACAGATGGCGAAAGTCCAGGTGGAGGATAAGGGAATCATGGCTGCAGTGTTTGGTTCTCCCGAAAAGATTTCTGAAATCATAAACAATGTGGATGGGTATGTTGAGATTGCCAACATCAATAGTTATGGTCAGTCCGTAATTGGTGGTGCAACTGAACCGGTGAAAGAGGCGATGGCCCTGTGTAAAGAACAAGGGTTGCATGTTGCCCAATTGACAGTCAGTCATGCGTTCCATACGGCTATTGTCGCTCCTGCCAGTGGGCCATTAGGTGAAGTGCTTGGGACATTTGGTCTGAAGGCACCGGTAGTTCCTATCATTGCCAATGTAACAGGAGATTTTTACCCAACAGGTGGCGATATTGAGAAAAAAATGATCGATATCCTTTCACAGCAGGTGGCCTCACCGGTCCAGTTTGTAAAAGGTATCAATAAATTATACGATAGCGGCGCAAGGGTTTTCATTGAGATGGGGCCCAAAAAAGCCCTCAATGGTTTCGTAAGAGACATCATGTCCAAAAAAGATGATGTGATGAATCTGTTCACCAATCACCCGAAAGTAGGTGATCTGGTATCCTTTAACCACGGGCTTTGCGGTATGTATGCTTCTGGTTTAGGTAATGGAATTGAGGAGACTGTTGTTGAAGCACCTAAAGATGTTCCTGCCAGAACTGAGATGCCAAAAGCCACAGCACCTGTGGTTGCCAAAACAGAAACTCCGGTTCCTGCTTCATCCTTCATGCCAACGGGTAATGATAAGTATGAAAAACTGGGGCGCTTGTTTGTGGACTTTATGGACAAAGCAAATTCCGTTTATTCAGGTGATGGTGCTGTACGCCCTGCCCAGGATATCTGGATTACAGGAGCCGCTGTTGGTTTACCGGGTGTAGATAAGGTTTTCCAGGACAGTAACGTGGAAAGTCTTCTAAGCGGTAAACAACTAATAGGTAATATCCCAGCTGAGTTCCAGCAGGGAATGCTGGATAGAAATATCACCAGGCTAGTTAAAACAGGCAAAGGAGGTCCTAGATTTGAAACTATTTCAGAAATAGAAGAAGTCATCAAACTAGCAGCCAGGAAAAAAGATCTGGATATCGTTCGTGATTTTGGATTCCCTCAGTCCAGAAAGGCTGCGATTGATTCTGTAACAGAACTGGCTATCGGAGCCGGGCTGGATGCCTTAAGAGATGCAGGTATTCCTCTGGTAATGCATTACAAAAAAACCACAACAGGTTCCAAATTACCTGACAGATGGTTACTTCCGGAAAGTATGAAAGATGATACGGGCATCATCTTCGCTTCTGCATTCCCTGGATACAATGCATATGCCAAGGAAATGCAGGACTTTTATGAGTTTAGAGCATTAAATGACCAATTGGCCCTGCTGAAGCATATCCGAGGAAGCATGTCTTCAAAAAATGGAAATGCCGGCCTTTCTGCAGAATTGGACAATCGGATCAATGCATTGCAGCAACAGATTGATGAAAAACCATATAATTTCAACCGACGCTTCCTGCTGAGAGTCCTGGCTATGGGACATTCACAGTTTGCAGAATATATTGGAGCCCGCGGTCCAAACACTCAGGTGAATTCCGCCTGTGCCAGTACGACAATGGCTGTTGGAATCGCGAAAGACTGGATCGAACAAGGTCGTTGCAGGCGAGTGATCATTGTCGCAGGAGATGACATCACCTCTGATGATACGATC
>QQUB01000545.1 GCA_008501835.1 Bacteroidota bacterium | reverse complement strand
GAAGAACATCTGATTGAAGATGGAACCTATAGAGAGGCCATTATCAATTACATGGATAAAAAAGGTATTTCCTGGTGTGCCTGGGTATTTGATCCTAATTGGGTGCCCCAGATGATAAAAAACTATGACTATGAGCCTACCCATCAGGGAGCGTTCTTTAAATCTGTGATGTTAGGCGAATACAAATCCTCCAAGAAATAAAAACTGTTTCATAAATGCGATTTACCTAGGTGATTTCTTTTAGAGATCACCTTTTTTTATGGAACTTTGGGGAAATAATTAAATTTGAGATAAAACTTATATCATGAAAATCTATCATAATCCTCGTTGCAGAAAAAGCCGTGAGACACTTTCTATTCTGGAAGAAAATGGAATAAAGCCAGATATCATTCTTTACCTCAATGATACGCCCTCAAAGCAGGAATTAAAGGGAGTTTTAGAAAAACTGGGGATGAGAGCATCTGAAATTATCAGGAAGGGAGAACAGATTTATAAAGATAATTTTAAAGGGAAGGATCTTTCTGAAGATGAATGGCTGAACGCTTTGGTTGAATACCCGAAGTTAATTGAAAGACCTATTGTGGTCAAGGGGGAAAAAGCAGTTCTGGGAAGACCTCCTCAAAACGTACTGGAGTTGATTTAATTCCTCAATGAAATAAAATTATTTTCCATATTCTTCCATGAGCAGTTCTTTTTCGTGCTGAAGGAACTCTTTTAATATTTCATCCGGCATACTCATTTCAATAGGATGCCAAATGTTTTTTTTCGGCTTAATCTCAAAGACAAAATACCCGGATAAAGCATCTCCTTTGGCCGCTGTCATCACTTTACTGTTAGCTGGATATATTTCCTCGGTTTCAAATTTTTCCTCTCTTAGATCAAGTGTTTTTAAGACGAGGTTATTTTGAGCAACAAAAGAAATAAACAGAATAGCAGCACTGGTTTCTTGAGGTCGAAAATGTTTCCAGAACCCGTCTCTCCTCATCCAGGTAATCTGTCTCTTGGCATAACGGCGGGAATTCTGCTTGATTTGGTCAATGGAATTTTCCAAGGTACTTTGTCCATTGAGAAAGGAGAATAATTCCTGATATCCTACAGTTTGTAAGGCGTTGAGGTTTTGGTGTGGAACAAGCTTTTTTACTTCGGCTAAAAGATTTGCTTGCATCATAAGGTCAACTCTTTGATTGATCCGTTGGTAGAGCGTTTCTCTTGGATGATGAATTTGCAGAAAAACAGGGATGAAGTTACGCTTAAGGTATTTTCCCCGCCTGAATGAAGAGAAGGGTTTTCCGGTATGTCTTATTACTTCCAATGCCCGCATCAACCGATGAGGATTCATAAGGTCTACCTCATTATAATATTCCGGATCTGAAGACTGCAATTCTGCCTGTAATTTTTCGACGCCACCTGTATCAAATTCCTCCTCAACTTGTTTTCTTATTTCATTTGGAATATCGGGAAACTTGTCCAGCCCAAAGCAGACAGCATTAATGAAAAGACCACTTCCTCCACACATTACCACATAATCCCTGGACAAGAAAAGCTGATCCAGCAATTCAATAGTTTGCTGTTCAAAATCGCCGACACTGTAATTGTCATGAATACTCAAACTATCAATGAAGTGATGTTTTACTTCGGCTAACTCTTCGGAGGAAGGTTTGGCAGTGCCGATGCTCATCTCCCTGTAGAATTGCCGGCTATCACAAGATATGATGTCAGTGTTAAAGTATTGCGCAATTTTGATGGCAAAACTTGTTTTCCCACTTGCTGTGGGACCTCCAATGACGATCAGATACTTACAGGAAGACATGGTGCGAAGATACTGGAATATTATTTACCTCAAAAAAATAACGGGTATCAGGACCATCCTCTGGTGAGATCCAGCAAGGTTCGCTCAAGGGTAGGAAATTTAAAATCAAACCCCATTTCAGGAAGCCGTTTTGAAACAACTTTTCTGCTTTTTAATAATAATTCAGTTTCAGTTCTGATAAAAAATGCACCAACATCAAGGACCCAGGCCGGAGCCGGTATGCCGATTACATGACCAGTGGCCTTTCGAAGGGTTTTCATGAAAGTTGAATTTGGAACAGGGTAGGGGGCTGCACAGTTGAAAACACCCTCTGCTTCTTCGTTGTTGATGCACCATTCACAGATTCTCTCCAAATCATGAATATGTATCCAGCTAATGAACTGGTTACCATCACCTTGCCGCCCACCCAGTGCCAATCTGGTCAGCCACCACATAGGTGTTAGAGCTCCACCGTTTTTTCCTAAGGTTATGGCTGTCCTCAAAGCTATTTTCCTGGTTTTGGGAGTATTGGAATTAAAGAATACATCTTCCCACGCTTTTACTACACCTACTGAAAAACCGGCCCCTAGTTTTCCAATTTCTTCATCGTTTGCCGGTTCGTCTGTGGTATGTTTGTAAATGGTGGCAGAAGAAGCATTTATCCAGCTCTTTGGAGGATGCAAGCATTGAGTTATAGCTTGACCAATTGCGTTTGTTGAATCAATACGGCTGTTGAGAATTACCTTTTTATTTTTGCGATGATAACGGCAATTGACGCTTTTCCCGCTAAGGTTTATTATGGCTTTTGCTCCTTCCAACTCCTCCGTCCAATCGCCGGAATGTTTTCCGTCCCAAAATACCTGTTTCGCTTCCCTGGTACTCTTTACAGGTTTTCTGGTTAAAACAATAACCTCGTAATTTTTTTGATAAAAATAAGCGACCAGGTTTTTTCCAATAAACCCATTTCCGCCGGCAATGACTATCTTTTGTTTCATTTCTGTGGTTTTGAAACAAAGATAATAATAAAGTTCATAACTTTCAATAATTATTGAAAGTTATGAACTTTAAGTTTTCCAGGAGTGTTTTTAGAAGGAGAGGAGATGCATTATTTGACAAGAATAACTTCCCCTTTAAAAGTTTCCGTTATTCCATCGACAAATTCAATTTCTGCCACATAAACAAACACGCCCGGGTTAAGCGATTGTCCGTGAAATTTACCATCCCAGTGATTTAACGGGTCATTAGGTAAAACATTTACACGTTCGTGCATCAGGTCTCCTGCCCTTGAGAATACGCGGAAGGATTTTATTCGTTCAATTCCTACGCCAGTAAAAATGCCAAAATCATCATTAACCCCATCGCTGTTTGGACTGAAAGCATTGGGTATAAATACATTTCGGTCTTTATTGA
>QQUB01000953.1 GCA_008501835.1 Bacteroidota bacterium | reverse complement strand
CCAGGATACGATAATCATGGGTAGCAAATAGAATGTCCGTATTCTGCTCTTCTGCCAGTTTCCTCATGAGCATGAGTATCTCATCCGAAGTTTCAGGATCCAGGTTCCCGGTGGGTTCATCGGCAATGATCAATTCAGGGTCATTCAAAAGTGCTCTGGCGATGACCAGCCGCTGTTGTTCTCCTCCGGATAATTCATGAGGCATTTTGTCGATCTTATCCTGTAACCCGACATAACGCAACACCTCTTCGATCTTATCATTCATTTTCCATTTATCTTTCCAGTCGGTTGCCTTTAGGACAAACAGAAGATTTTCAGAAACACTTCTGTCTGATAATAAGTTGAAGTCCTGGAAAACAATACCAAGTTTTCTTCTCAGAAAAGGGATTTTAAACCGATCAAGGGTTGCCAGATCAAATCCGGCTACCTGTCCGCGCCCTTCCTTCAAAGGTAGATCACCATAAAGCGTTTTCAGGAGGCTCGATTTACCACTTCCTGTTTTACCGATAAGGTAGGCAAACTCTCCTTTTGAAATCCTGAGATTCACCTCTCCCAAAATCTTTTGGCTCTTTTGATAAATGCCGGCATTATCCAGCTGAACGATCAGATTGTGTTGCATCTTAAATTTTGTCTAAGAGTATGTTTGTCAAAAATAGGCAAACCGATTGAGAATTGCTAAATTTCGGAGTCAGAACCATGGAGATGAGCCACGAGGGTAAGCCACGAACCTGCCTGCCGATCGCAAGAGGCAGGTGCACGAATGGGGTTTGGAATGGATGTCACGAATGTAGTAACGGTGTTTAAAAAGGAATTGGCAGAAGTTGGTAAAAATTTGAAAAAAGAATTCATGAGAAATAAAATAGTACTTATTGGCGCCGGTAATCTGGGTTATCATCTGGGGAAGAGGTTGTACGAATGTAAGGCGGGATTATATCAGATCTTTAGCAGGACAGCCAAAAGTGCTGAAGCGCTTTCTTTAGAAACCGGGAACACTCCTTTTGTCACCGACCTGAACGAAATCGAAAAAAATGCAGATCTTTATATCATTGCCATTAAGGATGATGCAATTCCTGAAGTGGCTGAAAAATTGCATGAACTTGGAAAAAAGGGGAATCTCATTGTGCATACTTCAGGAGTAACCCCCACGAATGTTTTTCAACCCTGGTTCAAAAGGTATGGATCCTTCTACCCTTTTCAGAGCTTCTCAAAAGATCAATTACCTGACTTTTCCAGGATTCCACTTTGTTATTTCGCTACTAAAGAATCAGATAAGGCCTTTTTAAACAAGCTGGGTAAAAAACTTGGTTGTAAATCCTATGAAATAAATGATCTGGAACGAGCTGTCCTGCATGTTAATGGTGTTTTTGTCAACAATTTCACCAATCACCTTTATCAGATTTCCTGGGAAATAATGAAAAGGGAAAATCTATCCTTTGATCTGCTCCGTCCTTTAATTCTGGAAACCGCATTAAAAGTTATGGAAAATGCTCCCGCTGAAATGCAAACCGGACCTGCCATCCGAAATGATCAACAATCTATTCAGCGCCATATTGAATACCTCAAAAAATTCCCGGAGTACAAAAATGTTTATGAAGTTTTATCGAAAGGCATTGAAGGCACAAGAAGTTAAAAACCAACCCATCAATGAAAAACAACATTCAATCAGAAAACATCAGGTTAATTGCAGGCCACAAAGATTTATTAATTGCTGCCCTTAATGGTAATTCCGAGCTTGCCCAATCGCTTGGTGTAGTTGTGCCTGATCAGTGGTCAGAATTTGGGGAGGTTGTCCTTAAGTATGCCCTTGAAGAAATAAATAAGGAACCTTCCCAAAATGGCTGGTGGATGTGGTTTCCCGTATTAAAAGAATGCAATCTCCTCATCGGCAGCTGTGGATATAAAGGCAAGCCAGTGGAAGGAATAGTGGAAATCGGGTATGAAGTGATACCATCTCAAAGACGAAGGGGATATGCCACTGAAATTGCGAGTGCGCTGATTCACAATGCCTTCAATCACAAAAATGTCCACACTGTTCAAGCCCATACATTAGCCGAAGAAAACGCTTCGACAAAAGTTTTAAAGAAATGTGGTCTTAATTGGACTGAAGAACTTGAGGATGAAGAAGACGGTACCATATGGAAATGGGCTATTTCAAGAGATGAATTAAAAGCGCCTTCGCTTTTCAATTTAGAATTATGAAAAAATTAATATTAGTTTCCATTCTATTTTTACCGTTTTGTCTCATTGCCCAAAAACACGACAATGTCTGGCTGTTTGGTTATGGAAGTAATGAAAATGATTCTATATATGGAGGAACTGTCATAAAATTTACCGGAGATTCCTTTGAAACTTATTATGAATACAGGGATATGTGGTTTAATTTTACTAATGGTAGTATTTCTGATGCAACCGGTAATCTTTTATTTTATTCAAATGGGGTTTCTATATGGAATAAACAAAATGAGATAATGGAAAACGGAAATAACCTTAATCCATGTCCATATACCCAAGCGAATCAATATACTGGGTTAATCATAAATCAAGGAGTTTTGCCACTAACACTTGGGGATTCTGATAGCCTATATTACCTAATCCACCTTGACATGGATTACCCCTTTCAGGATTATTCTTTGCACACTAAGCACCTTTATTATTCCTTAATTGATATGTCAGGAGATCAAGGTCTAGGAACTGTCATTGAAAAAAACCAGACAATTATTGACGATATTTTGGCCCCAGGAAAATTAGCAGCATGTAAACATGCTAATGGAAAGGATTGGTGGATTTTTGTAAAAAAATACGGCACTAATACATTTTTAAAAGTATTGCTTTCAGAATTTGGCTTGGAAACTCTTGAACAGGACATTGGAGAAATTACCCATTCTAATAGTGCAGGCCAAGCAGTTTTTTCCCCTGATGGAACAAAATATGTAAGATCTCAAAGAGTCAGCGTTGACATTGGTAATTTTATTAATATTTACGATTTTGATCGGTGCACAGGAGAATTAAGTAACCCTATTCAATTTATGTATCAAGATAGTTCTTATTCCGGAGGAGTTGCAATTTCTCCAAATTCACGTTATTTGTATGTTTCTTCATATGAATATGTTTATCAATTTGATCTTTTAGCAGAAGATATTGAAAGTACCAAAGATACAGTTGCTATTTACGATGGCTGGTATTATGAGGATTCTCCTCAT
>QQUB01000949.1 GCA_008501835.1 Bacteroidota bacterium | reverse complement strand
ATTTCTCCCGTATTTTGATGATAAAATAAAGTAGTAATGGTTGGAAATTGATCATGATCTATTGAAAATTGAATTTCATCATTTACAAATGGCTGACCAATGAGTGCTATCGGGTCGTTATCGACATAGCCATCAGGACAAGCATAACCTGGTCCATCGTTTTGCATATTCCCATATCTGTGTGCTTCCCAGACAAATTTGCTATGTCCTCCGGTAGGATAACTTATTTGTGTAAGCATGTTTGCTTGTGAGCGACTTTCATCAGCAGACCGGTCTGCACCATCTGAAAATTCATAAAAAGTATTATTTGAAGGGATCAGAGTTGAAGCAGTGTTATTATTGGCATACCCCCAATGGTCTTGTTGAGTTGACAACCTTGGAGGAAGATCAAATCCATTTCCTTCTTTATAAGAAAAACCATGAACTTTAGGTGCAAGAGAATCATCTCCTGAGTGTTCTGAAACAGATAATAGTTTTAGTCTTTTGTAATTCTCCACTTGATTGAGTAGAGGTATACTACTACCTGAAGCGGTGAAGTAATCGTAATCAAATGTGAAATACCTTAATCTTGTAGTGCCATCTGTTCCATAAACAGTGATCGTTTTTAATTTTTTACCACCCGTTCCTCCATTACCAAGAGCCGGTAAATCTTCCCGACCGGTTTCATAAGCAAACTCAATGGTCTGGGTTGAAGTTTCTATCCGACTTACATATTTTCCAATGGTAGTTTGAAAGGCAGGAACTAAGGTTGGATGCATATTCTCAGCGAAATAAACATCACATTCACTGCCTGCTCCAGGGTTGACATATGCCGCTTCGTTAAACCCTGAAATATAGTTGATGTCATAATCTTCGTTATAGAACAATTCAATCTTTTCAGTATAGTCAACAGGATCTTCATCATATATCGGATGTTCAATTTTAGTCAAAAACCAGGAGGTACGCATTGGAACAGGAGTTACTGTAGTTCCTCCCACCTCAGACTGAGTTTGTTCAATTTGACCAAAAGTATAAATCAATCCATCAGGAGTGGTTATTTTCCAATAATCAAGGGAACCAAACTTTTCAATACTTACATCTGAGTGGGGTATCAGTACGATATTCTGATTTCTATCAAAAACAAATTTTCCGGAGTAACCTGCGAAATTGAAATAGAAAATATCAGGTTCCGTATCCAGGCTACCATCTGCTGCATTTTCCAAATCTTGTTGAGAAGGAGGGTCTCCAACAGGAAGAGAAAAATATCCATTGACTCCTTCATCAGGTAAACCCTTAACTGAACGGGTAATTACCCCTCCAGCACTTAGGGACCAACCTAGCCCCACGTTACTGGCAATCTCATCAACCTTTATACCACTGGCATGATAAGAAAGAGAAATAGGTAGACTAAAATGTTTTCCTGAGGCCGTATACAACGGCACAGAAATATTGGGAGTTCCCGTGTAATATCCAACTGGAATCTCGCCATATTTTCCTAAAGCTGCTGCTGTAGGAGATGGCCCTGTGATTGGGGTTCCAAAGGAGTTTTTAAATTGAAAATCTACAGCTTCTTCATTTTGAGCTTGAAGATAATTGGTGCTCAATAGTGAAACACCAAAAAAAAGTAAAAACAAAAACAGTCTTTTCATTTTCATTAGTTTTATTAATTGTTTAGAAAGAGTAAGTTGTCTGTTTGGGACATACCTTTACCATTTAAAATGAGTGTGTCATTTTATTGTTATTTCGTCACCAACAATTCCGAGTTCATAACAAATGCTGGGCTTTTGATAACAAATATTGTAGTAAACTCGATGTTAGATTTAACTTCTGGGCATTACTCTTCCTTTTTCTTCCCATTGTTTTAATATGGAGAATCCAATTAGAATAACCCTGAGCTAATACATTCTCAGGTTACTACAAAACAATACTTAAGAACCCTTATTACGGGAAAGGTGCAGAGAAAAACGCCTTGTGTTTCATTTTCTATAGATTTTTGTTAACAAATACAAACGGGCTTATGAAAGGGTTATCTTCCATAAACTAGTCAATTATCCAGATTGTATATATGTAAGTCTTGTCTCTGTAAAAGGTAGGTTGCCTCCCCACCGCCAAAGACAAACTCGGTTTTGTTTAATGAGCTTTTATTACTCATTTCTTGTGTAGTTGTATATCAATTTTATTCTAAAAGCATTCGAACTGAATGATTTAGTCAAATTAAATGAATACAAACCTCTCTTAGGGGAATGTTATGAATTCATAACATTCCAGCTTTTTAGTTTCGCTCTCGTACCCCTTTCAAAAATGTGGTCCCTAATGTCGTAATGAATCTGAAAATGTTTTCATTTCAGATATTGACTTAACGGGAAAGTTAAGCCGGTTTTGGGTTATAGCAATGCTGCTAAAATACAAATATCAAAGAAGAAGTGGGTGTTCTTTTATTATTACACCAAGTTAATCCATTTTTTCATATTATCAAAAAAATTAACATTTGTTTTTTGTCATATACCAAAGAAGTCTGGAAACATACATTAATAGTTGATTTAAATATTTAAGCCCGGTATCTTTGCCATAGTTTTCATTTGGTTTTTTGGGGTTTAGAGTCCTGCCACCTGGTGGGGCTCTAATTTTTTAACTTAAACTCATTCGTTTCTTCTCTCAGTATCCATTTTTTGTAAATAAAGAGACAACACGGCTATTAATAAATTTATGGCCTGAAATCATATTTGAAAAATCCATATCTTTGTCCTGTGCAGTTTTCCCCTCAGAAGGACTTGTCCTTTTAGACCAATACCAAGGAAAATGACAAATAAGATAGAAAGCCTCTATTTTATTAATTCCAGAGTCTTACTAAGTCAGTAAGACTCTGTTTTTTGAAAATTCATTTTGAAGTTTAAGTAAGGATTTTACATATTAAAAAGGAGCAGCCGTTTTCAGCTACTCCTTTATTTCATTCTTGAAGTGATAAAATATATTCCGCAGCTTTTTCGGCATTACTTACAGCTTTGAATATATACTTGTGATCTTTTTTCAATACCTCAACCCAGTTTTGGATATAGGCGGCGTTGTTCGTTATAGTTTTAGAAAAACCGAGTTCTGAACACAGGAAAGCACAGCATAGCTCAGCCACAAGCTCCTCCTTTGCATAATCTTCTGAACCAAATACATTCAATAGTTGACGATTAAGCCTTGAAGGATGCCCAGTCCAATGACCAAGCTCATGTAGTACCGTTTCGTAATACGAAACTTTCCCTTTGAACTGTTCTCGCTTTGGCAGACAAATATTATCATTAATTGAATTGTAAAAAGCTTCATTACTAGGCCAGTGGATGATTTCTGCATTAGTACTGTAAATCAAGTTTTCTGCTTTGTCATCTTTTTCTATTGGTGTAAGAACTGGAGTTTCATTTAGTTGATAGTAAGAATCATCAAGCCCTTTTGTTTGAGCGATGTTAAAGACCCTGAAATATCGTAAGAAGAACCTTTTCTTTAACTCAAGTCTTTTCTGTTCTTCTTCTGTCATATCTTTTACTTGCTCCCATTCATATCGTTTGCCTTGGTGGTCATAAAAGAATAGCTGAAAGTAAAATACTTCTGATGATTTCTGTCCGGAAATCACTTGTCCGCCAAGCTTTTTGATCTGATTAAATGTCAGCCATCCACTGTAAGGGAAACTCTTATTCATTTGTATTAATGACAACAAAATCTGGTTAATACCAGAATATATTCTCTTGGAATGTCCATTGTATGCTCGTTTACCATCGGATGAAATATTCACCCAAGGTTTATCCCAGGTCAGTTCCTGATTTTCGAGCAAATCAATGATTCTGTTTGTGACTTCTTGATACAGGTTGACCTTTGTGTATGTCTGTTTACTGTTTTTCATAGTAAAGGAAATTTGTAGCCAGACATGAGCTGGCTGGTGAAAGAAAAAGTATTGGAGAGTAATGCCGAATGAGTTCATAAATTGTCAAAGAAGAATTCTGAGCTAAGTATATGAGGAAGAAGGAGAGAGAACCAAGAGGGTAAAATTTGTCAGTACGGCAAAGAAGAAAAAGTCCAGGAAACAATCCCGGACTAAATGATACCTTCATCACCGAATGAATAATAGGAATGAGGTGTGATGATCAAGTGGTCTAATACCATAATATCCAGGACTTCACCGGCTTGCTTCAACTTTTTTGTCAAAGCGATATCAGCTCTGCTAGGGGTACTCTCTGCTGATGGATGGTTGTGGCAAAGAATAACAGAATTGGCCCTGCATTTGAGAGCTGCTGTGAAGATTAGCTTCGCATCAACGATTGTTCCCGTATGTCCTCCTTTTGATGCACAATAGATACCCAAAACTCTACCTCTACGATTTAGCATAAGTACCTTGAATTCTTCCAACAATTCAATTTGGTCACTCCAATTGTTGATAAAGATATTGTAGGCATCGCGGGAACTACGAACCTTTGGACGATCCCGAATGTCGATTTTACTTTTGTAAACCAACGCAATTTCGGATACCTGATAGAGAGGATTTTTTCTCATGATTTACTGATTTTTGATTGTCAAAGAAATATTTTCAAAATCAGTGTATCGAGATATGGAATTTGAACCAAGAGGGCAGAATTTGCCAATATGACGATTTTGATTGTGCAAAATTTGAATCGATGATAAACATCAAGGAGGATAATAAAACTCTTCTCCAAAATGTTAGATATGTATGTTGGTTTTTAATCATTGCAAGTAATAGGTATTCCTCAATTTTCAACCAAATTGTTTTATTATGCCAATCAAAATTGGAAACATTGAATTTTATATGGGACCAGATAATGTTAACGGTCCTGACAATCTGCAAAAAACTATCATCAACTTTATAGAAGGTGCCACAGATAGGTTGGATATCGCCATTCAGGAATTGGATAATAGAGAAATCGCCAAGGCAATCATTAAGGCTAAACAGAATGGAATTAAAGTTAGAATAGTCTTGGAAGCAGACTATCTATTAGCTAAAAGTATAAGTTCAGAACCATTTACTGCCAAAGGTCCTCATGAACGAAATAGAGAACTTCATAACGCAATATTAAGGTCAAAGATTAAAGTCAATTCAGATTTTAATCCTAAAATTTTTCACCAAAAATTCATCATTCGAGATAATTCCTCCATTCTTACTGGATCAACCAATTTCACAGATACAGGGACAAATCAAAATCTGAACCATGTTGTCATTATCCACGATAAAGAAATAGCAAAAATTTACACTAAGGAATATAAAGAAATCCAACAAGGACACTTTGGCAAACTCAATGAAGGACATGATCCTAAGCCAAATGAAATAATGGTTTCAAATGTTCGAGTCAAACCATTATTCGCACCAGATCATAACCCTGAAATGGAAATAATGAAGCAAATTGCTAAAGCAAAAAAGCGAGTGGATTTCTCTATTTTCACATTTGCAGAATCTTCAGGGATAGACGATCAAATGGTTTTTGCCAGAAATGCTGGCATTGATGTGAAGGGATCGCTTTACAAGTCTGCTGCAAATCAAAAATGGTCTGCAAAAGAAACATTAAGAAATGGAAATGTTGAAATATTTTTAGTCCCAAAGTCTGGATTACAAAAACCCAGGCCGAGGAAACTTCATCATAAATTAATGGTCATTGATGAACAACTGGTTATCGCAGGTAGTTTTAATTACACTGGGCCTGCGAATCTTTTGAATGATGAAAACATATTGATAATTGGAGATCTTGATTCAGTTGACCAAGACTCTATCAACAAACAAAAAAAGATAGCTGAATTTGCTTTGACAGAAATGAATCGAATTATTGATGAATATGGCGTTAAGGAGTAACTAAAGACTTTGGCAACAACTTTTTATTTCAATAAGGGATAGTAATAGCACTAAAAGGCCTACTAGGTACACCATCAATCATGAGTTTTAGATATATCTTGTAATTAGGGAGATTAAGAAAATCTTCAACATCAAATTCAGGGTACATTTCTTTGGACATATATCTTGCATCTTCTGTACCGATTCTAAAGGAAATGATAGTGCCAACATTACCAAGCACAGCCCTTTTAATCTTGTCATCTAATTGATGTAGATACTGGTGAGCAAGTACCATTCCCACCTTAAACTTTCTAAGTTCAGAAAACATATTCACCAAAGAAAGCGTAGTGAAGTTATGGAACTCATCCATGTAAACCATAAAAGGAACTCTTTCTTCTTCTGGTGTATCAACTCGACTAAAAGCAGCCGAAGCGATAGATGTAATGAACAGAGCACCAAGGATTTTAGCAACGTCAGAACCTAGGTGTCCTTTGGATAGATTCACCAACACTATTTTCTTTTCATCCATTGCTTTTCGAAGAGAAACTTCTTCGGTATTCTCTATCAATACTCGTCTAATAACAGGATGTACCAACATACCTCCTATCTTGTTCATTACAGGCAGGAGATCATATTTGTGATATTGAGGGAATTCTCTTTTCCAGAATTTTCTAACCAGTTCACTTTTTACATTTTGGATAGCTTCATTTCTAAAACTCCTGTTTAGTAGTATCTCTGGAATATCAGCTACATTAGCAGGTTTCGGTTGGTCAAGTAGTGTAAGAATTGCATGACGCAGAATGTGTTCCAATTTTACTCCCCAGGCTCTGTCCCATAGCTTAGAAAACACATCCAATATGCCAGAAGCTACCAGTGATCTTTTCTCGAATGAAACCTTTCTAAATGGATTGTATTTGAGGTTTAGTTTTGGGTCTGGAATATTGAAATATATTAAGTCCTTCTTTCTTTCAGGAGGAATACTTTTTTCGATTGCATGCACCAAGTCACCATGCGGATCAATCAAGCAGACACCACGATTGGCATGAATATCTTGCAAGATTTTAGTTTCGATACAGGTAGATTTTCCTGTACCTGTTTTACCAATCATGTAGGTGTGAAGTAATCGATCTTTTTGTTTGATTCCGAATTCCTTTCGGAGGCTTCTCCATGTTGTTTTGGCGAAATATGTTATGTCGTTTGTATTCATATTTCCTCCAATCTCTTTTGAGCTAAATCACAATACTTCTTTGAAACTTCTGCTCCGATGAAATTACGATTAAGTCTTTTAGCAGCAACAGCAGTAGTACCAACTCCCATGAAAGGGTCAAATACCAAATCTTTTTCGTAACTGAATAGCTGAATACAACGAGACGGAAGAGATTCAGGGAAAGCAGTAGGGTGAAATTTTCTGTGCTGTGCTGCCAGATTCCAAACACCAGAATATCCCTTAATGAATTCTTCTTTGGAAATGTTAGTAATTCCTTTCTTTTTCTTCTTCCAGTATTCTTTGTAAAGAATTACTACACCTTCGTAAGGTGTATTTATGTAGGGAGCAGAAGCAGATAGCCAGCTACCCCAAGCGGTTAGTTTACTTATCGTTCCTTCTGTCCAAACAGCAAGACCATGAAATTTAAAACCTATCTTTTCAGCGATGTTGATTATGTTGGAAATGGGAGAACACCTTTTGCCATTCATTGAAATGGACAAATAGTGATTTATACAAACCCTTCCATCTTCTTTGGTAACTCTGTACAATTCACGGAGCCAATATTCTGTCCAGGCAAAGTAGTCTTCCATTGGTCTCTTGTCTTTATACACATCGTATTTGATTCCGATGTTGTAAGGAGGGCTAGTAACGGTAAGATCAATATAGTCTTCTGGTATTCTTGCAAGTGTATTTAGACAGTCTTCATTGTAAATTTTGTTTAGGGTGAGCCATGATTTGTTTTTCATACAGGGAGCATAGCAGAGATGGATATTGGGTTGTAGAAGGCTTTTTTTGCCAAGTTGGGAATTTTAGCCTTCTATGAAAGTTTACTGAAAAATTTAGACTGTGAAAATGAAACTCAAACCAGAACAGGTGAAGAAATTTATTGAAATCAACAAGGACTGTGAAGGTTTTCAGAACCTATCTTCCAAGCAAAAAGAAGAAATTGCTAACGGTGTTGCAAACTACTTTTTAACCCTGTTTAGAATCCATCGAAGGATAAAAAGAGAAGGTGGGAAATAGCCCTTGTGTCTTTTTAAAAAACATCCTAAAATGACCAAAAACCATGAAAGACAACAAAAAAGCAGTAATAATTTGTAGAGTGTCCTCAAGAGAACAGGAAAATACCGGTTATTCTTTGGAAGCTCAAGAAAAACTACTTAAAGAGTATGCCTCAAATACAGGAATGTCTGTGGTGAAGGTTTTTAAGATTTCTGAATCAGCTTCTGGGAAAATGGTCAGGAAAAAGTTTAGTGAAATGATGAAATATGTTAACCGGAACAAAGTTGATTTAATTCTTTGTGAGAAAATTGATCGCCTTACTCGAAATATGAAAGATGCCTCTGTTATCAATGACTGGGTTCATGGAAAAGATGGTAGAGAGGTTCATTTCGTTAAAGAAAACTTCATTGTTAGCCGGAATACAAGAGCACATGAAAATCTTGTATGGGATATGAAAGTTGCTGTGGCAAGGTTTTATACCAATAACCTTTCAGAAGAAGTCAGAAAAGGTCAAAAAGAAAAAATCGCACAAGGATGGTTTCCCGGAAGGTCTCCACTTGGATACAAATCAGTTGGCGTACATGGTCACAAGACATTAGTGCTTGATGAAAAAACTGCTCCTTTGATAAAAGAGATATTTGATTTGTACGCCTCGGGAAATCATTCTGTATTGAGTATCAGGCAAAAAATGTATGAACGAGGATTAAGATCTACAACAGGTGGAAGTCTAAGTGCCAGCATGATCCACAGATACCTCCAAAATCCCTTCTATTACGGAGCCATCAAATGGAGAGATGAATTATATCCAGGTAAACATGAACCAATCATTTCAAAACATCTATTTGACAAAGTTCAATCCCTTCTGAAAAGAAAAATGATCAGCCGAATCTATACCAAGCACAATTATCTATTCAAAGGAAAAATCTTCTGTGAAGGGTGTAGGGGTATGCTAACTTGGGAAAACCAAAAGGGTATCCTTTATGGCCATTGCAGCAACCATCCAAAGTACCGTAATTGCCCCAAAAAGACCTATATCAAGCAGAAACAGGTGGAAGAACAGATATATACCATTTTTGGAAAAATAGCTCCTAAAAACGAAGCTGTGCTCCAATGGATTGAAGAATTGATTAAAGAGGAAAATGCCGAGGAAGTTAAACTCAAGGAAATTGAATTAAAGAAATTGAACACCCAATTTGAAAATGCCAAAAGGAGAAAAGTTAAATACTTTGAAGCTAAGATCAACAAGGAAGTAGATGCCGAATATTGTGATCTAAAAATCAAGGAGTGCAAGGAAGAAGAAGGTTCTTTAAAATCAGCCTTGGAAAAAGTGACATCTCAAGGTGAGTACTTTCAAGAATTACGAATGATAATCCATGAACTTGCATTCAAAGCCAGGGAAATATATGAAAAAGCGACAATTGAAGAGAAAAGATTATTAATGTCCCAATTGTTTTCGAAGATTACCCAGGATGGTTATGAAATATGGCCGGAATTTAATTTAGCTGCCGAATATCTCCTAAAATGGATGCCAAGGTTAAATGCAAATTTCGAACCTCAAAAAAGCGTTGTTTCTCCTATGCAATTTTATGGTTTTGATGGAATTCATTCTTTGTTGCGGGCATGGCGGAACGACCTACGAACCTACATCTGGTACATGACCTTTCCTAAACCACGTGATTCATTAGATGATATTAAGGGTCTTCTAAGTATTATACGCTTACCGAAACCCACATAACCTAGAATACCACGTTACAAGCCCTAACTTCAAACAAACCATGAAAACAAGCTTCACACAAATACCCAATATTGTCTTTGATCAATACCTACCTTCACTCAAAGAATCAGAACTCAAAATCCTACTCATTATCATTCGTCAAACCTATGGCTGGCTAAATCCTAGGACCGGATATCGAAAGAGAAGAGACAGAATAACATTAAGCCAATTTGTACAGAAGACGGGTCTTTCCCGCAGAATCGTATCTAATGCCCTCCAATCACTAATTCAGAAGAATCTAATTTCCATTACAGACTATCAGGGAAATCCTTTACTAAACTCTGATTCACGTAAAGGCAAATCCTATATATTTTTTGCCTTCAAACCAGTGCAAATTCCTACACCAACTAGTGCAAAATCTGTACATGAACCAGTGCAAAATTGTGCATATAACAAAAGAAATATAAATAAGACAAAATATAGAGGAGTGGTACGGGTTGGGGAGGTGTTAGAGCAACCAAAATGGTAAATCTGATCTCTGTGTGCTAAAATTAGCGCTGTAAAGCCACTATGTTAAAAAAAGTAATATCTGATCTATATATCAAGTATGTCAAAGGTACAGAGAATGGTGCCATTGTTGCTGACAGGAAAGCCTTTTTGTGCCACTTAACCAGTGCTGTGATCAAAGGTGTTGAACTTGAAACCCAAAAGTCCTACGTTAGTACTAGGATAATCAAACACTTGTATGACAAAAAGCCTGCGGAGGAATTTGAATTTCTGGTAAACAATATTCACTCAATTGTAAAATACCCCGATATGGTTTATGAGAACAAGCAAGGGAAAAGAGCAGGATTTTGCTTTGTAAAAAAGATAAAGTCAGAACAATACATCTGCTGTATCGAAGTTGTTCATACTCCTTCAGAAGAAGATACTATTCCTGAAGCACACGTAGTCACCGCCTACAGAATTCGGAAAGAAGATTATTTAAAAGGTTATAGACTCTTGTGGAGCTGGAAGGGCGACAATCCTTCATCGTAGTGCGTTCGATTCTAACAAATGTTAGCCTAATTACACCCCGCAGTAGAGCCTTTCTGCATTTCAGCTCCACAACAATCTACAATCCCTGGATAATTTAATGATAGCACAAACTTGCAGTAATTCAAGTTTAGGTAAATCCTTGTTTTAGTTTGTATTTGCTCTGGACAAATATGTCATACCCATTCAATTACTTGAAAATGTATAGGACTAAATCATTCCTGTCACAAAAGGATGTAGTCAAGCTGATTTCTCCTAATTGTTCTAGCTGTATATCAACGTATGAGAGGGGGCAACGAAGGCCCAATATTGAAATATTGTTGCTATATCACCATCTATTTAATGTCTCCATTGAGGAATTCTTTGAACGTGAGTCAGACCAAGTAAAATGCAAACTAATCTCCAGGATAATATTTCTAATTGATGATCTTAAAAAAGAAGAACTGGTTTCGTGGAATTTGCGGAAGATTGAATATTTAGAAGATACTCTTGAGAGGTTAAGAGATTGAGTAAATACATCAATATTTTTAGTCTGAATGAGTCTAGTCTACTTTAAGGGGAGATAAGGAACATATGGATTAGAATCAAAAAACCCACCTTCCGGTGGGTGCTTTGATGGGCATTTGGCTGCAGTTTAATTTTAACCGCGAGAGAAGCGAACTCCTCACAAATGCCTACTTTGAGTATATATTTTTCACACACTTAGGTCAATCTGTTGTGGCTAAACAAGAGAAAACATTGGAAGTTAGTTAGAATTTGAAAGGTTTTAGAAACTACCAGGAATTGAATTCCGAACGACGCTTTATTTCTTTAACAAAAAATAAAATCGAAAAATGGAACTTTTCCTCGGATTGTTTTGTATTCATATAATAACCTCAGTTTTATGGAAATAAGTGACGTACTTAGCAGGTTGCCAGGTTTACTCTCTAAAAATCTTGGACCATTTTCCGTAATGCTTGGAAGCGTTACTATTTTTGGATTTCTTCTAAAAAGAGTAATCTACGATAAACTAGATTCAAGTCAAACCTTCTTTGTAATTAATAAGGTTCTCAATTTTACCCTGACTATAGTTATTATTACTGGAGTTTGCTTAGTGGCAATGACGCTACTTGGCAATGTTAAACCAATAGAGGATTGTTATATTGAAGAAATCGAAACGTTTAAACAAGAAAGACAGTTTTATATTGCCAAGGCAATTCAAAAGCATGGTCAAAAAAGTTCTGCAGCACTGCAGGTAAAAGGAATCAATGCTTTTAAAGATTACTCCGTGGAAAGTATGTCCTGTGATATTAGGAAAAGAGAACTTAAAAAAGCCAAGAATTTTTTAAAAGACACGGTATCACACTATAACCTTAACCAATGAATCTTTTATCCACCTCAGCCTCCTGTTTATCAGTAATTTTCTTTTTATTAAGTGCAAATTATGGGAATTCTCAAAATACCATCTACTATACAAGTGACCTTAGTCAAGAGGAAGTATTTGATGTGATTAAAGAAAAAGATAAATATGAAAAGCAAGCTAAATCACTTCTTGGCAAAGCCGAAAAACTTCAACGAGAAAATTACTCCTTAAAAAATCGAAGGGAAAAAGACAGTAGGAAAATTCAGAAATTAGGCCGGGAGAATTATAAGCTTCGAGGAGAACTACGGGCGAATTTAGCAAAGTGGGAAAAAGAAAGAAATTCCTACCGAGAAGAGTTAAACATTTTAAGAGCTCAAAAAAGAAAAGATTTTGAACGGATAAAGGCCCTTGAAAGAACTATTGAATTGCTTAATGAAAATATCACAGAACTTGAG
>QQUB01000709.1 GCA_008501835.1 Bacteroidota bacterium | reverse complement strand
TTGTTCCAGACCGGATTTTGAAAAGGTGTATTCAGAAGCAGCCAAAAACCGCCTTATGCCTTTGATGTAATGCAAGTCTGTTATTGGGTAATCAAAGACCAATTGGCTGGCAAAACCTATTGGATCCATGGCTATCGAAAGGTTGGCCATTTTTGTCAGGACAGGAATGGAAGAGGAGATATATAGGTTTTTTCCTTCTGAATGATAATAGAGGGGAAGAACATTATGCCGGTCAGTAATGACTTTCAGTTCTTTTGATTGTTCATCCCAAAGGATAAGAACAAAAGTTCCTTTGATCTTTGAAGTGAAATCAGCCGCTCCTTCCAGATAAATGTGCAAAACCTCCCTGGCATAAATTCTTTTTGTAGAAGATCCAATGGAGTTGGCATATCTCTTGCTGGTAAATACAGTGCCGAAAACCCACAATTTTTTACTGTTTTTTTCAGCAAAACAAAGTGGTTCAGGAATTCTGGAAAGGAAACTATACGATCCCTTGGAATACTCTCCTGAATACTCTTTTTTATCAGGGTGTTCAAACAAGGAACTTTCCCTTATTCGGAATTTTGAGAATCCTGTTTCCGGATTCCTGTCAAATTCGCAACTTAATCCAATTTCAAACATGTGCCTGGTTTTTGATTTGTAGCTTACGTAAATGGGTTTTCTGCCTGGCATTTTTGGCAATCCATTGAGGCAATTTGAGGATCCTTTTTCCAAACCTTATTTCCCATAAGCCAGGAATAGGATCATCCAGGGCATAATCCGAAAATACTTTTGGGCCACTCAGACTTTGAAGCCATTGCGGAAAGGTAATTTCACCTTCTTTTTTATAATCCAAAAAGGATTTAAAATCCATGTAAATGTTTACCCATTTTACCCCCAATCGATACGTTGATAGGTTGTGTGATGGTTCTTTTTCAAGGAGGTCCTGATAATTCAGGAATGGAAAATTGATCCCGCAGGTTTCTGCAAGTGTGTTTTGTTGCCAATAACGAGGATTTAATTCGATCAGTTTTAGTTTTCCATCTTTTTCATCAAGCTTGAATTCGGCTGATCCAATTCCTTGATAATCAATGTTTTCAAATAGTTGTCTTCCTGATTTTAATAAAGCAGGTTTTTTAATGCTTTTTACCACAGAACCTATCCCGAACCTTATAGGGTTTTGTCTGATTTTTTGCAGACAAAACTCTGCAAGGATTTTACCAGAATCGGTCCGGTAAGCTGAATATTTAAAATGGTTTGTATCAGGTCCCTCTATTATTTCCTGGGCTATAATCGATAGGTTCTGTTCAAGGGCTGGTTTTATTAACTTCCCTAATTCATGGAAGTCGTTTACTTTAAAACCTTTTTTCGTTCCACCGTATATTTTACGCCAGGAATTCACTTCCCTTCCTTTTATGATCAATGGCCAGCAATCATCCGGGAAATTTCCCTCCTTTATTTGTGAAGCATTATCAATCAACCAGGTCTGAGGTACATTTAATCCTGCCTTTTTGGCAAGCAAATACTGGCTGTATTTATCAGCTATTTGTTCCAGTTTTTTGTGCTCGGGCAGGTTAAACCTAAAATATTCTCTGAGAGCCTCACGGTTCTTTGAAAATGGATATAGAAAATCATCCCCCGTGAAGAAAACCGGAATGTCATGATCTCTTGAAAAATTATTACTTACCCATCTCAAAAATGCCTTCTCGTTTTCTAATGGATTTGGGCATTTCAAAGGCCTGACATATTTGGAGTACCATCCTATATCCTTTTTATGGTCAACCCCAATCACCTGAACACCTTTTCTGCCTAATGCTCTGGCTACCCCAAGTCCTGTTTCAAATAGACCGAAAACTACAGCCGGTTGGTTGATTTTCATGTGTTAATTCTGGTTTTGATTGAGGAAGTCACAATATCGACCATGCGTGGTAATCCAAATTTCCTGGCGATGGTTATCCAGGAAATCCAGTACTTCCGGCAGGATTTCCCGGGTGACTCTTGGATCAAATGAAGGATGGAACCAGAATACACAAACGGTGTTTGAACTTATGGCCCTTTTGATGATCTCGATATACCTTTTTGCATGATATTCTGAGGACCAGCCTTGTCTGTATTGAATCTCAGCCGTTTGTTGTAATTCCCATAATCCACCACCATGGTTTTTAGGATAGCCAAGCAGATTGCGGTAATCGGTCCGAAAAGAGGTGAACCCCGCATTTTTGAGAGAATTTAAATGACCAATAGTGTGCCCTGGATGCACAAAAGATTTAAGGCTAAGCTGCCAATCGGAAGCGACGGATTGACAAGCGTTTAACTCTGCCTGCAGCAGTTCCTCAGGACAAACCTCATCCCGGCAATCGATATGGGAAAAAGTGTGACAACCTATTTCGTGAGGAGTTTCGGAATCAAGAATTAATTTAAGGAGATCTGGTGCATACCATTCTGGTGCATGTTTCAGGTCGCTGGCAGGATCATATTCATACCAATCCGTTCCTGAAAAATCCCAATATCTGCCTTGATATTTGGGAACCTGCGGCATTTCCGGATGTTTGTCGCATTGGTCCAGAAATAAATGACCTACCGTTGCCCAGGTAATGGGAATTCCATATTTATCGCATAATTCAAGAATCTCGGGAATATTTTTACGTTCCTGTTTTGCTAATCGCAGTGCGTATTCCAGGGGCCGGTCGTTTTGCTTATCATACCTGGGCGCCCATGCAAGTTCAAAATCTGCTGAGAACAGGACAATCGTTTTGAAAGGGGATGGAATGAACTTTCGAAAATCAGGGACCTTTAAAACCTGGGGGGTTCTGCCCAGCCAAAAATTGATTTTAGATAATTGAGACTTAAGACTCATTAGAGAAGATTAAGTTATGGTTTAATTTAGGCTAAGGTTGAGGAAGAATTCAATATTATTGCTATTAAAACCCTTAAAGTAATTTTTCCATCCTCCACATTTGGGGTTATGGTCTATAATGCCTGATAGGTTCTCGCAGATTGCGCAGATTATCGCAGAAAAGGAGGGAAATGGTTAAAAATAATCAGCGAAGATCAGCGAAATCAGCGTGAAACCAAATAGTAAAAGGTAGCGAGAGGGTACTTAAAACCTTAGCCTCCGCCTTAGCCTTGTTACCTTTTTCGTTAAACCAATTCAAAGTAGATATCAGAAAGGTTTTTCAAGTAATTGGCAAATCCGAATTTTTCCTTGAAAGGTTTTGTGTTATTTGT
>QQUB01000354.1 GCA_008501835.1 Bacteroidota bacterium | reverse complement strand
TAGATAGAGTCTGTGTTGTTGATCATATAAAAAACGCCGGTTCCGGAAGCGTCTAGTTGCCAGAAAGCGATATGGTTGGCATCAGGGCTCCAGGAGAATCCATCTCTTTTCCCGAACTCTTCTTCATAAACCCAGTCGAAGGTACCGTTGATGATATCTTTAGTACCATCCTTAGTGAGTTGGGTTAATTGTCCTGTTTTGAAATCTTCTTTATAAACGTTGAATTTGTGAACGTAAGCTACGTATTTATTGTCATCAGAAAATTTGGCAAACATCAGGGAAGAGGATTCGAAGTCCTTTCCAAGTTGTTTCAGCTTTTTTGTGTCCAGGTCATAAACCCAGTAATCTCCTTTTGTATTGGAGCGCCATACGCGGCTCGAATTGGTAAAGATCAACACCTTACTTCCATCCGGGGAAAGGGAAAAACTTTCGATGGATAAAGGCTTTTCGTTAACCAGCAATGATTCTGCAGATACAAAAACGGAACTATTTTGAGTCTTGCTGTCATATCGAATGAGGTCACTACCCTTTTTTTCGGCTTTGGAGCGTTCGATGATCACATAAGCATCTCCGTCCTCGATCCATTGGATAGGTGGCTGGTATTCCTGACGAAATTCACTGGAATTATAAATCCGGTCCAGGGTGAGTAAGCTGGAGTCAACTTGTTGAGCAAGTGTAAAATTTTGAACAAATAAAAAGAGGGGAAGGAAAAAGAAGTATAAAGTTGTTTTTTTCATCTCGAAAAGTATTAATGAAAAATATGAGTCGTTGTGACTAGATTTATGTTTTAATATCTTAATGCGACAATGCATTCGTTATCGGGTTTTTCAGGGTCTATTATTATGCTCAATTCAGCATTTACTTTTGAGCCAAGCATCAATCCATTAAGTAGAATAAAATCTTTACCTAGAATCGAATCATTTCCCATGAAATCATATCCTCGAAACATACTTCCTTTATATTGGCCTATCATCTCGTTTATTCCTTTTATGGCTAATTCCCCATCTTTTTCAATAAATGATGTTTTGTAGTCTTCAGTTAAGAAGGGTGTTAATTCAGTAATGTTATTCAATGCGATTTTATCAAAACAATTATGTAGGATATTTTCTTTACTGATGATTAATTTAGCTTCTTCAATTGAAATTTTTTCAGAAAAAACTCTAGTTCCATTGTCTGTGGGAATATCAACTAACTCAATATGAATCTCTTTGATATTATGAGGAGTAACCTTTGCGAATTCTGTTGCTATGTGAGTGATTACATTACCGGGTAATATTCCATATTGAAGAAAAAGGCTTTTACTCAATTCAACACTCAAATAATCATATTTATTCCCATTACTAACACCGACACCTGCTCCATACGCTAATTCTCCTCCATAATTTTGTATAATAACATTTGCTGGGGCTTTATAATTTTCATAGTTGTTACAAGAGTAAATAAATATACTAATTGTTAAAATGAGGATTAACGGGTTTTTCATGTTTTCTATTTTTCGTTATATGGGTACACAAATACTCTTAATAATAGAGAGAATGATCAAAGTTGTTTTGAACATTTTATGCCTAAATATACAAAGGGCCTTTTTAAATACCTTGAGCTGAATTTATTATCCCTCAAAAGGTATCAAAAAGGCCCTGTTAAAACAAAGTGGCTATCTACCGCAAATCTTTTACTGGAGTTTCCATCCTACACCAACGGTGAATAGAAAATTGAGGTTTTTGGCATTGGAGTTGAAGCCAAAGTAGTTGGTCGACCTGACTGTCAGGGCGATGATATTGGCTGATTGAGGTATATATGTTTCTTCGTATTCGTTATTGTATTTCCCGTCGACTTTGAGTAATCCGATGTTGGCTCTCATGGCAGATTTTACATACATTTTTTCGGAAATCATTTTTTGAAAACCGAAACCTGCGGAAACGCCTAAATCAATAAAGGAAGTAAATTCATGTTCGGGATCTTTCCCGGTTATGGTTAAATCAGTGTAGAAATTATTCCCGGGACCTTCATAATATGACTTTTGTGAATAGAGGTCAAATTTTGAAAAAAGCAACATTCCACCGTAAAAACCACCTTCGATAAAAAGGTTGTGTTGGAGGTGTTTTTTTAGGGTAAAGGTGGTGGTCAAATATTGGTTGGCAATTTTCCTTCTATGCACTTCTTGGTAAGTGGCGGTTGTATTATCATCATCTATTTCGATCTCATTGGCATAATCGACTTTAATACCTTTTGATTCATAAGCAATAGCACCGGTAAGAGCAATTGATGGATTCAGAAAATATTCAGCCTCAGCGCCAAAATAAATACCCGTTTTAATATCCCTGATAAAGTCCGGTTGATAGTCAAAATAAGCAGTAGAACTCTCAACCAAACCAAAAGGCATGAAAACCGGTGAATCCTCGGATCCTATCAGATGGATATTCTGAGGAGCCTTGCTATTGGTAAAATTCGCGAAACTGGTTCCTGCAGAAAAACCGAATAAGAGGTCTCCTTTTTCATGTGTTTGAGCAAATAAATTGGAAAAAGAAAAAAAGGTTACTAAACAAAAAGCGATTGCTTTTAAATTCATGGTCTTTGATCAATTTGGGTTCAATAAATTGAATTATCAAAGACAGATCGCAAAATGAATGGAAATGTTACCCTTTACCGAAAATAAAATGATCGTAATATTGGTAAAATTTTTTTAACCCGAAACTTGAATTAAATAGGTTTCTCGCAGATAACGCAGGTGAGCGCAGAACTCAATTTTGGGAGCCATGATATCTGCGGAAATCAGCGAGATCAGCTTGAAAAAAAAATGGGGATAGAAGAAAAGTTTCATTTAAGAGCCAAGCTCCTTTCGTAACCAGTAATCAGCCTTACTCTTCCTTCTCAATCTTATACCTTACCCCAAGATAAATCTCCCTACCTCTAGTTGGTCCCCAGACTGAAGAAGTATCAAAATATGGTCCGAAAGGATCTTGCCAGCTGATGATCGGTTGTAATTGGCGGAAGTCAAAGAGGTTCTCACATCCAGTGTAGAACTCGAAGTTCTTCCAATAATAAGTAACCTGAGTATTGGCAATCAAATACGGATCTGAAAAATCAGGCCGTTGAAACTCCGGGTCACTGGAATGGGTATCCGGAAGGCGTTGTTTTCCGAACCAATGAATATTCAGGTCAATCTGGAATTTTTTGGAGGGTGGCTTAAAGCCAAAAGTGGTCAGCG
>QQUB01000246.1 GCA_008501835.1 Bacteroidota bacterium | reverse complement strand
CCAGTGTTTTACTGAACCAGTTCATAACCGGTTTGACAACCACGGAAGCTTTAAATCTATTGTTTTTACCAATGATCCATGCAGTCATCGTCCCACCGGCACTTCCCCCGGTAACATATAATCTGTTCTCATCTACAAGCCCCTTTTTGATAAGAGCATCAACTCCGTCCATTACATCATTATAATCGTTGCCAGGGTAATCGTGATAGAGTAAATTTCCAAACTCCTCACCATAACCGGTACTGCCCCGAGGGTTTGGATAGAAAACGACATAACCTGCCGACGCCATGAGTTGAAGTTCCGGGGAAAAGTAATTGCCATATCCGGCTATCGGGCCGCCATGGTTCTCTACGATCAGTGGATATTTTTTATTCGGATCAAATTGTGGTGGTTTGATAACCCATCCCTGGATTTCCCGATTGTCCACTGAAGAATTAAAAATAACTTCTTCAACTTCACCAAGTTCTCTGAATGGGAACAAGTCTTCATTCAGTTCCTTGATTACTCGGGAAGGATTGGTTCTGCTGGCTGTTGCCAGTGCAGCAGGGTGGTACGGAGAAGATTTTGTATAAGCAATCGTTCCAACATTTGAAGCGGAATAGGCCCCCGAAGAATATGGACGGGCAACACTTGTTCCTCCCAGGTCCTGGGTTAATATCCGAACGGAGCCTGTTAGACTTGTATGAGCGACTTTACCTTTGCCTTGATCTTCATATTGGAAAAACAAACCTTTACTTTCATTATCCCAAATCAGATCGGAGGGATTACGATCCAGACGTGTAATAATCTCATGGTTACCGGAACCATCTGTGTTCATCACATAAATTTTGTTGATCTGGTATGTCTGAACCTTGTCGTCATAGCCTAAATAAGCGATCTTGCTTCCGTCAGGAGAAATAACCGGCCCCCAATCCGGACCTTGCCTGTCAGTAAGAGCGTTTACTTCACCACTGGCAATATCCAGTTTGTAAACTTCAGAATTGCCAAAGTCATACGCCCAATCTTCGTTAAGGTTAGCTGAGAAAATTAAGGACTGCCCGTCCTTGGTCCAATGGGCTGTATTGCCATGATTACGATCACCATTGGTTACTTGCCGTGCAGTTCCTCCTTCTGCAGGAAGAATGAATAAATGGTTGAAACCAGGCTCCATATAACCAGAGCCATCTCTTTCGTGCTTTAATCGAGTGGTGACCTTTGCCGGTGCAGCCCATTCTGCTCCTTTGGGTTTTTTTGGGCCACTGACCAACGTAGGTCTTTTTTGTGGGACGAGCATGGAAAAGGCTAGTTGCGACCCGTCCGGCGACCAGGTGATCCCTCGAGGAGATCGTTCCAATTGTGTAAGTCTAGCGATCTTGTTTTTCTCAATCCAATAGAGAAATATTTCTGCACCGTTTTCAGTCGAACTTACAAAAGCGATGCGTTTCCCGTCCGGAGACCATTTTGCGGAAGATTCATTGACTTCCCTATTGGTTAATTTGAAGTGATTATTGCCATTTTTATCGATAAGCCAAAGTCTGGATTGCCGGCGGTCTTTCATAATATCCATACTTCGGCGCTGGTATACGATCCATTCTCCATCCGGAGAAATTTGTGGATTATCCACCCATTCCAGTTCAAACACATCCATGTTTGAAAAGGTAGTTTTAGGTTGAGCAAAAAGGCAAAAGGGAAGAAGGGCAACGAGGAATACCGTTACCAGAGAAATCGGATGTTTCATAATCAAATTATTGTGTTCAATTTTGTTGTGATACGTAAAGATAGAGTTTCAAGTCAGAGAATATTTAACAATTTAAATCGAGATTTTCGAAATCCATAAAATTCTATTCCAATAAATGAGGAAGAATGGATGAAATGGAAGAATGGATGACTGGTTTCATTTTCCGGTACTTCCTGCAAAGCTTCTAGTTCAGGATGTTACATAGCCACTTATCCAATTTTCCAACTATCCAATTTTCCGTTCCCAACTACAAATAAGCTTGGAATAAGAAGTTGATTTTCAGATAATAAAAATTTAGACAAACTCCAAAGTCACTTTTTTACTTTGACATCAGATGTTCTTTTTATTCGCAGTTTTTTGGAAATTTTCCCCAAAATAACGGGAATTCCGGTATATATGTTTTTGGCCACTGCTCCAAAGGTGGTTTGTTCAGCTTTTGCTGCGAGCAATACGGTTACCACCATGAATAATGCAGCGCCTCCAATCACCTGTGCGGGCGTAAGGGATTTGTAAAGGTAGCGGGAAAGCCCCAGACCAAAAATACTGCCATACAAAATGATGTAGTGGATGATATAAATGTTCAAAGTGTTCTGACCGATCTTATTGAGGGTAGGGACTTTGGAAAGGAACTTTTCCATAGCAAAGAAGCCTGCGATAATAATGAATACCCATCCCAGTCTGATAAACAGATAATTGTTGTAAGCGATGTCCCTGAATAACTCCGCATTAAAGAAGTAATGAAGGTTCATGAATAACTTGGAGGAAGAAACCACGAGCATGGTCCCTACGATAGTCAGCCCGGCCATCATGATGTGACTTGCCCGGCGGTTATGGTAAAACCGAACATATAAAAGTCCAAGAAATCCTCCGATGAAAGTATAACCCAACCATGGCAGCGGCGTGAAAACACTTCCATTGGCTTTAGTCAGATATCCCAGAAAAAACCGGTTTTTGACAGCAAATTCATAGGAACTTACCGCAGGTTCAAAAAGAAATAATAGTATTCCCAGAACTAAAAGCAGGTTCTGAAAAAACTTCTTATTCTCCCGGCCTATCGCCAGAAATAGGCCCATAAGCACTAGTAATCCCAGCCCCAGGCAATGCAATACGTTGACCGCGAAAAAGCCTTTGGAAAAGTAGCCCATCAGGACGTAAAAAATATTGGTATTGAGGACGTATCCCCACAGGATGAGTTTGAGGGCACGTTTGGCTGTTTTCGAAACCCGTTTGTTCTGCTTTTCAGGATCATCATTTCTGAAAAGCAGGTAAACAACTACCAGACCCGTTATGGTGAAAAACAAAGGAGCTGTAAAACCACGTCCAAAAAGCCAGGCATTATAGAAAAAGTTTTCCGTATCCCTGTAAGCGTCTGCTAGCAGAGAACTGACAAAGTGCCCCTGAAGCATCATTAGAATGGCAAAGGCACGGATCGTGTCAAGATGAAAAATTCTTGAATTCAAATTTCCTGAGTTTAATTTTGGTTGTCGTGATT